>SPCK01000075.1 GCA_004525355.1 Spirochaetales bacterium | reverse complement strand
TGGTGGAATGGAAACTGAACAAGGATACGTTTTCTTCACCCTTGTTGTGCATGACCTTGGCAAAGGACGTGAAGCGGTCGCCTGCTCTGTACACGTTCTCCTGGTAAACCTCGTCCGCCAGGATGGTCAGTCCATGTTCGCTGGCGAAATCGACGATCATGGCGATGTTGTCCTCGTCCAGCACGGAACCGGTCGGGTTGCCCGGGTTGATTACCACGATGGCTTTGACACTCACGCCGAAATGCTTGGCATCGGCCAGGGATTCTTCAAGTATCTTGCGGGACAGCTTCCAGTCGTTCTGCTCGTCGAGGTAATAGTTGACCTGTTTGCCTTCGTAGAGCGTGATCGAGGCGGAATACAGCGGGTACTGGGGGATGGGTACCATGATACCATCGGACGGCTTGGCGAGGAGCAGTCGCAATGCCGCCTGGACTCCCTTTGAAGCCCCATCTGTCAGGAATATGGCGTCCGGATCGGCATCGATACCGTCCCGTTCCTTGATGAAGTTCGCCACCGCCTCGCGAATGGCACGAACACCCTTGCTCTCGGAGTAGGCGCCCAGGCCGTGCTTGGTTCCTGCGAGAATTTTCGCGACCGCCTCAACGACGTCGGCGGCAAAGGCACCGGGAGCCAACCTGGACAGCTCGGGGTATTCGCAGAGGGCCAGCACCCGGCGTACCCAGGACAGGGGTTTCTGCTCCAAGGCCTGGGGATTGCCGATATTGCAGTAGATGATCTCTCGACCTGACCGTTCCAGTTCCACCGCCCGTGCCACGATGGGCCCGCGTACCGCGTATTCCGTCTCAAGAATGGCCTTGCCCAGATCACCGATTGAAAGAGCCATGGTGTGCCTCCTGTTTTTTCAATTGCCATTCTACCATCACCCCCCGGGACGGACAAGCGTAAGATACTTTTACTTATATCTGAATTAGGCACTCGACGCGCGGTCATCGGCGCGAGTATCATCATCGACGTGAAAGAACTCCATGAAACCGCGGTCCGCCGGGAGCGAGCATTCCTCGTGGGCGTTCGTGATGAAGAAATACGCGCTGTCGAGGCCGACAGCCTCCTCCATGAACTGGCCGGGCTTGCCGATACGCTTGGACTCGAAGTGGTCGGGACGATTTCGGCGACGCTCAGGATTCGCACGGCATCGCTGCTCCTGGGCACGGGAAAAGCTGACGAGATTATGGCCGCAGCAAAGGCCGAGGACGCCGATTCCATTATATTCGACCGGACCTTGAGCCCGATACAGCAGAGAAACTGGGAGAAGCTCTCGCAGCTGTCCGTATACGATCGTTCCGAGCTCATCATCAAGATATTCGCGGGTAGGGCGCATACCCGCGAGGCGTCGCTCCAGGTCGAGCTGGCCCGCCTCAAGTACTCCCTGCCGCGGCTTTCCCACTCGTACGATGACCTGCATCGACAGCGGGGCGGGCGCTATGGAACCAAGGGATCGGGCGAACAGAAGATCGAGCTGGACCGCCGCGGCATCTCAGTCCGCATCGCTGAAATCGAGGATGAGCTGGAAAGCGTCAGAAAGGCGCGCGCCGTGCAGCGCAAACGCCGCGAACGCGTACCGCTGCCTCGCGCCGCGATCGTCGGCTATACCAACGCGGGCAAGTCATCCATCCTGAACGCGGTGGCCAAGGCCGACGTCTTGGCCGAGGACAAACTATTCGCCACGCTCGACCCTACCACCAGGAGGCTTTCGGTCAAGTCGGGCGCAGTCCTGGTCACCGATACCGTGGGTTTTGTCCGAAACCTGCCCCATGGCCTGGTCGAGGCGTTCAAGGCCACGCTCGAGGAGGCTTCGGACGCCGATCTGCTCGTACACGTACTGGACGCGGCGGATCCGGAATCGGAACGCCATTTCGAGACGACGCGGAAGGTCCTCACCGAGATCGGGGCGGATACGTCGCGGTCGCTGGTTGTCTACAACAAGATTGACAAGCTTGAGGATCGGTCGGTCATGGAGTTCCTGGCCCGCCGCCATCCGGGCGCCATCTTCGTTTCAGCCAAGTCAGGCGAGGGACTTACCGAGCTGAAAGAAGCCATAGCCGCCGCCTTGACCGCCGATTCGGTGGATTTGACGCTGCGAGTGCCGTTGGCCGAGTATGCCGTCGTTTCGCTCCTGTATCGGGAGGCCAAGATTTTATCGGAGGACCATGAGGACGATATGGTCATTATCAATTGTAGGGTGCCGCCCCGCCTTCTGGCCAAGGTCGAACCCTATGTTGTAAAATGAGGGGCTGCGGCACCCGAAGGATTCGGGTGGTCGGTTGTTATTCCTTGTCTTCCTTCACGTAGAACTGCAATAATTGTACCATGTAATAGATCTTGCGATAGATATCGGTAAGCGTTTCCTTCATGGGCTTGCCAACAGCGTTTTCGACTTCCTTCCAGTTGAGTATAATCTCGTGATGCGGCCTGGATACGTCGTCGATCATGCTCTTGAGATGTCTGCCGACGGTGATCAGGTTCAACGCCGCCTTGTTGATCATCGCGAGCGCCTTGTCGTTCACGTCCTTGAGGAGCTGGCGCACGTATTTGATCTGTTCCTTGTCCCGGTCGGTCTTGGATAGGGTGTTGCGCAGGCGGGTACCCATGTCCCCGTCGTCGGAGAGCGACTCGTCGAATTGTATGATGCTGTCGGCGACCTCCAGGAGCGCGTGGTAGCCGTCGGACAATTGCTGTGACTGAACGTTCATGGACCATTGTCCCCGGATAAGGAGAACGTCGACCAGCTCGCGGATATCCTTTTTGAAGTAATCAATCAGGTATGCCTTGAGATAGTTGAGCGCCTGCGTCTGGGTAAAGCCGCCCAAGAGCTTGCGGGCATACATGACGTTGGCCTTCTCCGTGTAATTCTTCATGCGCAACACGACCGCTGTGCCAAAGACGGCCTTGGCGAGCTCGTCGATCTTGGACGTACGTCGCTCATGGATGATCTTTTGGATGAGTATGGTTATCTGGTTCTTCAGTTTCTCTATGAACGGTTCTATGATGCGTTCTCCGCTGGCCCGGGGCAGGAACGACATGAAGGGATCCTTCTTGACGTGCCTGACGATCTGCTCGAGGATGCCGCTCGAAAGGACATCCTTGAGCACAGGGGTTAATTTTGTCCATGCGTCGATCTGAATGACGTCCATGTTCCGGTATTCCTTGAGTGCGATAAAAATGCGTTTCCAATCGGCATCCAGGTTGAGCGGCAGAAGTATTTCCAGGAAATCCTGGATATCGTCGGCGATGTAGTCGCCGGAAATCGAGTCGAACTTCGGATTATAGGTAAAGTTGCGTTCTGTGATGTTTGAATCGAATTTCTTGAGCAGGAAGAAAAAATCGAAATTGATGAAGTTGATGAACGACAGCAGGGTTGTGTAGGCATTGTCTATCTGCGATGTCTTTTCTGCGTCGAATACCGAGAAAAATGATACCATGTCCTGTTTGACCGATTCCTGAAGTTCCTTCAGGGACAGAGCCTTGCCTTTTTCCTGGATATATTCATTGGTCAGTCGTTCGGAATAAGCCCGCTGTTCCTTGGAGAGGAAAGACTCAATCACGAAGGCCTTGAGTATTCCGCTCTGGGCGGCGTTGGTCAGGAGTACCTGGGCGGGCGCGATGGTTTTGTAGGTTTCATAGAAGAAACGGGCAATGCCCGGAAGCGCTTCACTCGACTTGGGCTTGTAGAACCGGTACCGCGAATGGCCCAAGTCCTTGCCGATCTGCCTGACGAGGCGTTTTTTGTCCGATTCTGGGTCGGACATACCGAACAGGCTGAGAATCTTCTGGAAAAAACCACCCAGGTACTCGTCCTGATCGTCCCGCTCTGCGGGCAAGTCGTTCTTAGGCATACGCATAAACCTTACTATGAGCTTACTCGCACGTCAATAAGAGTCGCGCGGGCAGGGCCAATCCAAAAAAGATTTAGAAACTCAAGAAACCATCGTGAAAGAGGTGCGCATCAGGTGTCAGGCTCTCGTCAGCTCGCCCGATACGAATGGCAGCGTTCCTTGATCCGTCTCGATGAGGACCGAGCCATCATGGGCTATCCCCGCCAGCATACCATGGATGCACGCGGTATCACCCAGCCCAGGCCAGAATTTCACTGGCTTTCCACGCCAGGCGAGCACGGAATTCAGTTCCGACGACCATCCGTCTGATCGCGATGCGGCGAGGGAAATTTCTTCCAGAACGATGGGCAGCAATTCCTGCGCCTTTGGCGCCGTACCAGCCGTTTCCAGATACAGCGAGGTCGGCTTGGTCCTGAACTCGTAGGAAAAATGGCGCTGCGCCAGATTGATGCCCACTCCGACATACACGACGCCCTCCGCGGCCTCGCAGAGTATGCCGGCCAGCTTGGCATCCCCGGCAAGGATATCGTTCGGCCATTTTATCGCGAGGGGCTGCCTGAACTGTGCGCCGGCGGAGACGGCCCAGGAGATGAGCGCCTTGCGAACGGCCAGGCCTACCAGGATGGAAGGTGGTACCGTCCCATAAAACGAAGCGGGTGTCCAGATTGTCAGGGCGAGGCTTTCGCCTGGAGGGCTTTCCCACTGTCTCCCCGCGACGCGGCCGCGTCCGGCCGTCTGGGCATCAGTACTCACCACGCCGAAGGGGCAATCGTGCGACAGGCGGCGCGCTTCGTCCATGGTGCTTGCGGCGGACTGGACGTGAAAACGTTCAAAGCCGGCTAGCGAGGTATGGCGATTGACGGGATCCCATTGGGGAATCTTCAGCGCTTGGACGTTCATGCGTTCATTGAGTATGTCGATATGGTCATGCGCATGCAAGCGCTAGGAGGTGTTGAAAAACCGCGAATGCGGTGTTTTCAACACCTCCTTAATGTCGCTATAGCGCTGCAAACCGTATGGTTTGCGAGCATAGCGAAGGATGTTGGAAGAGCAACCGACTATTTCAACATCCTGTTCGCCGCCGGATTCTGAGCGCCTTGACGCCGCATGGCTCAGCGGATAAGCTGGTTATTGCACGCAGCCGCCATCGAGTGGCTCCGCGACGGTGTCGCCTTCCGGCGTTCGTTTTTCTCGATACGGGAATAGCGTACGCGGCCGGGACGCGACCGGAAAGGAATTCTCATGTGCGGAATCGTTGGGTACACAGGTCCGAGGCAGGTATCCCGTATCCTCGTGGAAGGTCTCAAGCGCCTTGAATACCGGGGCTATGACTCGGCCGGCATCGCCGTTCAAAAGGACGTGGCCCAAGCGGGCGAACCGATCACCCTGATCAAGAAAACGGGCAAGATCGCCGAGCTCAGGAAGGCGGTTCCCAAGGACCTGCCTGGTCACTGCGGCATCGGGCATACACGTTGGGCGACGCATGGGGTCGTCAACGATGTGAACGCGCACCCTCATCTGGACGGGTCCGGCAAGATCGCTATCGTCCACAATGGCATCATAGAAAATTATGTCGCGCTCAAGGAAATGCTGGAGAAGGAAGGTACCGTCTTTCGCAGCGATACCGACAGCGAGGTGATAGCGCACCTCATTTCCTACCATTATGACGGAGACTTGGAATTGGCCGTGAAGGCCTCCCTCAAGCATCTGAAAGGAACCTACGGAATCGCCTGCATCCACGCCGACGAGCCGGGGCGTATTGTGGGAGCGCGCAATGGCAGCCCGCTGGTCATCGGTGTGGGAGATGGCGAGATGCTTCTCGCCAGCGACGTAACGGCCATGCTGGCCCACACCAAGCGCGTCGTATACCTGAACGACGGTGAAGTGGTTTCGATGCTTCCGCACGAGTTCAAGGTAAGCGACGGCGACGATCGGGTACTGGACCCCAAGATCGATCACGTAGCCTGGGAACTGGGTGCTATAGAAAAAGAGGGCTATTCCTGCTACATGGAAAAGGAAATCTTCGAGCAGCCCGATTCGATAGCCAGGGCCCTGTCAGGCCGCATGGACTTTGAATACGGGAGTTCCAAGCTGGGCGGCCTCGACCTGACCAAGAAAGAATTGCATGCCATAGAGCGAGTACGGGTCATAGCGGCGGGTACCAGTTGGCATGCCGGACTGGTCGGGTGCCAGCTCATGGAATCCGTGGCCCGCCTTCCGGCGACCGCCGAGTTGGCCAGTGAACTGCGCTATCGCAATCCCGTGGTGGAACCCAACAGCGTCTATTTTGCCGTGTCGCAATCCGGCGAGACCGCCGATACACTCTATGCCATGCGCGAGATTCAAAGGCGCGGCAGTACTGTATTGGGAATCTGCAATGTGGTAGGATCCACCATAGCCAGGGAGAGCGCGGGCGGGGTTTACGTTCATTCCGGCCCCGAAATCGCAGTGGCATCGACCAAGGCCTTCACCAGCCAGCTTGCCGCCTTCTATCTGCTGGCCCTGTTGTTCGCCCGCATGCACGATATGTCGCATCACGAGGGCGTTGAGTTCCTCGGGCGCCTGAAGGATGTGCCGGACTTGGTACGCGGCGCGCTTGCCCAGCGCGACACCATCCAGGCAATCGCCAAGAAGTACAGCCACGCCAAGGATTTCCTGTTCCTCGGGCGGGGTCTTTTATATCCCATTGCTCTCGAGGGTGCGCTCAAGCTCAAGGAGATATCCTACGTGCACGCGGAGGGTTATGCCTCCGGCGAAATCAAGCACGGGCCGATAGCGCTTGTCAGTCCCGATACGCCCAGCCTGTTTCTCGTCCCCAACGATTACCTGAGAGAAAAGACCATTAGCAACATGAAGGAAATCAAGGCCCGGGGCGGACCCGTCATCGCGGTAGCCGACGAGGGAGACGAATTGGTGGCGTCGATAGCCGACGACTATATCCCCGTCCCGCGGACCCATGCCCTGTTTCAGCCTTTTACCATGGTGCCGCCACTTCAACTGTTCGCTTACTTCATCGCGCTGGAACTGGGACGCGACGTGGATCAGCCGCGCAATTTGGCCAAGAGCGTTACGGTGGAATGACGGGATTGCCATGAACGTTCGCCGGTGGATGATCCTGGCTTTCGCGGCCAACGCGCTTCTGGCCATAGCCTGCGCACAGCCAGGTGCGGAGACCGACCGCCCGGTGGCAGCGGAACGGTCGTATACGGCGGTTGAAGGCAAAGCTATCCTGGTTAGGGGTAGCGCATCGGTCAAGGGGCTCCCGTTCCTCGGCCAGAATGCCATTCCTGCCTTGACCGGCGTATACGCGCTTCCGGCCGCGGATGGGAAAACGACGTTCGAGGTGCCTGTATGGTACAGCGCGGAGCCGGTCCTGTTGCCTGCCGGATGGGTGACCATCGCGTTTCCAGGCCTTCCCGCAGGCCACTCGGTCAGCGGTTCCCTCCCGGACAGCCGCCATCCGGCTTGCCTCCCGAAATCGAGACGCTACTGGCGGTGGATGCGGGTTCGTATCGCCTTTTTATCGGCCTGCCTCGAGGCACTGAGGTATCGACCCGCTTTGTCGCTGTCCTGTCCGAGCGCTTCGCCTGGTTTCGCCAACACGCTATGAATCCTGCCGACATCTCCTTTCCAGCCGTTCTCGAGATTGGCCGTTAATCCGGGTTCCTCATTTTCCACTGGTGCTGGTTGCTGATTTTCCGATAGTATTGAGAGCTATCAGTCTGCTGACAAACCGTGCAGGCAGATTGTCAGGTGCTATATTTACGCTAAAGGATACAGGAATGAATAAGGGACGTACGGATCGACTCTTCGCCGCTACCGCGCTGGTCGGCCAGGCGCGTGCCGATTTGACCGACGCGCTCGTCGACCTGGCAGACATCCTCTCGTCCTCCGTCAACCTTGACGATGTTTTGAACCGTATCCTCGATTCGCTGAAGGTGGTGGCGCCCAGTGATTCGGCCAGCCTCTTCCTCCTTGACGGGGACGAACTGGTTATTCGCGCCGCGCGCGGCTTTTCCGATATCGGGTCGATGATCGGTATGCGCCTTCGGCTTGCCGATTTTCCCCTCGATCGGGAATTAGTTGATTCGGGATCGCCCCGGATACTCGAGGATGCCCGGATTATTCCCGAATGGGTGGGCGACGAGCCGGTGCAGGAATCCAGGCAAATCCGCGGCTGGATGGGCATACCCCTTATCGCCCGGGGCAAGGTAATCGGCATGCTTGCCATAGACAGCCATACGCCGAACGCTTTCACGGAGACGCATCTGGCGGCCGCCAGCGCCTTTGCCGGATTCGCCGCGCTGACGGTCGAGAACGCCAAGCTCCTGGACCAGACCAGGCAGAAGCTCCGCGAATTGGACGCGGTAAACAGGATCAGCGCGGAAGTCAG
>SPCK01000334.1 GCA_004525355.1 Spirochaetales bacterium | reverse complement strand
CGGCCGCTCGCGGAGCTGGCAGACGGTTCAAACCTGAGCGTCGCGACAGCGCTGGCCGAAGCAGCCTCTGCAACCGGAAATTTCGGATCCTCAAACGACGCCCTATCCTGGTCCTTCCAGGTTTTTCTTGATGAGACGGGCAAGGTATTCTCCATGCTTCTGCGAGACGCCGAATCCGGATTGGAAACTCTGCGCACGGCCGAACGCTTCGCTGCGCTCTCCGGCGACGCACTGCTCAGGTATTCGTCCTACAATCTCAATCCTGTGGCGCTGGCCGAGCGTCTTGCGTCAGCGATGTCGGAGGTCGATGAATGAGGAAATTCCTGGAGCGGGCCATGGACAAGGTCTCCAGGATGAACGAGGAGGCCATCAGGGGCCTCCTGCGCGTACTGGTGGACGAAAACGATCGGCTCGAGTCCGTACTTGATTCCATGCTGGACGGTATCGTGGTTTGCGGTGACACGCATGTTCCCATCCTGGTAAACAAAGCGGCGGAACGCCTGCTGCCCCTGGCGCAGACCGAGCTGTTCGATGTGCCCCTGTGGTCAAC
Source organism: Spirochaetales bacterium (assembly GCA_004525355.1). Classification (GTDB taxonomy): domain Bacteria; phylum Spirochaetota; class Spirochaetia; order Treponematales; family UBA12059; genus UBA5200. Next base: position 2,675 of record SPCK01000334.1, on the reverse strand, counting down.
CCTGAGGGACAACGAATTATCCGCCTTCTTCCGCGCGACGCTCGAGGGAGAGGAATCCGTCCTGGACAGGGAATTCGCCCTGGACACAGCCTCCGGCGCCCGTATTCTGGCCATCAGCGTCACCCCGCTCGTCAAGGACAAGCGTATTCAGGGCACACTGGTACATATCGAGGAGACGACTGACAAGCGCAAGCGTGAAGTACGGCTAAGGCGAGCGGAGAGCCTCGCTTCATTGACCACACTGGCTGCCGGCGTAGCCCATGAGATCAAAAATCCCCTCGGCTCGATTAGTATACACGTCCAGCTGACCCGAAAGGCACTGGGAAGCGATGGCCATCCCCAGGTATTGCACTACCTGGACGTGGTCAACGAAGAAATCGAAAGGCTCAACCGCATCGTGGTGGATTTCCTCTTCGCCGTCCGCCCCATGGATATCGCCCCGCTCAATGACGATCCCAACGCACTCATGCACGAGCTTGTGGATTTCATGCGGCTGGAAGCCGAGCAATCGAATGTGTTGGTGGTCGAATCATACGCCAGGAACGCACCGCTTATCCCCCTGGACAAACGTTACCTGAAACAAGCGCTTCTCAACCTGATAAAGAACGCTCTTGCGTCCATGCCCAATGGAGGCACTCTGACCTTGACCACGGAACTTGCCGGAGATGAATTCAGGATCGCCGTCAAGGATACCGGCCACGGCATCCCGGAGGACGAGCTTGGCAAGATTTTCGATCCCTACTTCACCACCAAGGAAAACGGTACGGGCCTGGGGCTCACGCTGGCATACAAGATCGTCAAGGAGCATCGCGGAGAAATGACTGTCCGGTCCAAGCCCGGCAAAGGTTCCATCTTCATAATCAACCTTCCCATTCCCCAGCGCGAGCAGCGGATGATTACCGACGGGGATTGCGGGCCGAGAGGTATGAACGCACAGGCCTGCGGGGACGAGGAGACGATACCGTGAAATTCAACATTCTCGTGATCGACGATGAAAAGAATATTCGTGAAGGCCTGGGAGAGTATCTCAAGCTCGACGGATACGATGTCTGTCTGGCAGCCGACGGCAGGGAGGGGCTCCAGGAGGTCGAGCGAGGAGAGATAGACCTGGTCATAACCGATCTCCGGATGCCCGCCATGTCCGGCGGCGAATTACTCAAACAGGTAGCGTCTCGATATCCGTCGGTACCCGTCATCGTACTCACGGGTCATGGGACCGTCGAAGACGCCGTGGAAGCGATGCGTAGCGGCGCCTATGATTTTATAACCAAGCCGGTCAATCTCGATCACCTGTCCCTGCTGGTCAAGAGAGCATTGGAACGAAGGGAGTTGGCTCGCCGAAATGAAGAACTCCTGCGCGAGGTAGAGAGCCAGAAACGGGTATCGAGCATCATCGGCAGGAGCCCGGCCATCCAGCGGATTTTCGAGCTGATTCGCCGTGTCGCCCCCACGAAAGCCAGCGTGCTTATTACCGGAGAAAGCGGCGTGGGCAAGGAATTGGTCGCCGACGCCCTGCATAACCTGTCGCCCCGCGCGGACAAGCCGTTCATAAAGGTGCATTGCGCGGCGTTGGCTGAATCATTGCTCGAAAGCGAATTGTTCGGACACGAGAAGGGATCATTCACCGGCGCGCAGGCAAGGAAGAAGGGACGCTTCGAGCTGGCTAACGAAGGCACGCTGTTCCTTGACGAGATCGGGGAGATAAACCAGAACGTTCAGATAAAAATACTCCGGGTCCTGCAGGAAAAGAGTTTTGAACGGGTCGGCGCCGAGGAAACGCTCGAAGTGGATGTCAGGGTAATCGCCGCCACCAACAGGGACCTAAAAGAAGAAATCGCCATGGGTACCTTCCGTGAAGACCTGTACTATCGCCTGAACGTCGTCAATATTCATGTGCCGCCGATCAGGGAGCGCAAGGACGATATCCCTATCCTCGCCCAAGCCTTCCTGCGTGAATTCGCGGATGACAATGGCAAGGCGGTCGTGGGTTTCGATCCCAAGGCACGGGCCGCCCTGTACGGCTATTCATGGCCCGGCAACGTGCGTGAATTACGAAACTGCATAGAAAGCGCCGTCGTCATGGCCGGATCCTCGTTGATAGGTATTGATGACTTGCCACCGGGCGTCCGTAACAGCGCCGACGAAAGCGTCGTCCGCATTCCTCTGGGTTCCAGCCTGGCTGAAGCCGAGCGCGTCCTGATCAGGGATACGCTGGCGGCGCAGGGCGGCAACAAGAGCCGGACCGCCGAGATCCTGGGAATCGGCAGGAAGACCCTGTATCAGAAGATCCAGGATTCGGGGTTGGAGGCAGGAAACGCGTCACCAGAATGAAGAGCATCCATCGGTCAGAAACCCACGGTGTCGCGGACGATCGGTCCGGAGCGTGAATTGGCGCTGAAAAGAGTACTCCCAAGATTGAACACGTTGGATGGTCCGGTCTCGGGCAAGGGCGAAAGCATTGCGCTAGTTGAATAATCGGGCGAAGGCCGTGCCGTCAGTGTCTTGCAGGCACGGATTACCCAGCTACACCTTGCAGCTGTCGAGGGGTTCCTGGAAACGTCGGGATGGAACTTCATGGTCGGGTTCCTCTACGCCCTCTTGATTTCAGCGGACGGGAATCCTGGTTCCAGACCAAGGACTGCGTACAGGACTCGTCCGCTTATACCATATTCCTT
>SPCK01000379.1 GCA_004525355.1 Spirochaetales bacterium | reverse complement strand
CTCGCGTCATTGCATTGACCGAAGGAATAATTACACTAGTATTCCGGAAGAACATGGACAATTTCGTTGAAAAGCCTTCGTCCCTCCTGATTCCCCTCATTGCGATGGCTACCGTGTTGGCTGCCGTCGGTGCCGGTATGGCCGGAGGCGCCTTGTCCGCCAGGACGCAGGATATCGCGTTGGTGAACAGCGTCGCTTTGATTCGCGGCGGCATCCAGCGGGCGGTCAAGCTGGAACTGGCCGGTTCGGACTCCAGCAAAGCGCTCGATATGGCGGAAGAAGCGCTCAGGCGTCTGACGGATGCGGACGCGGGCGTGAATCAGATCGAGGCGAGCCGCCTCCTGTCGGCTATCAGTAGCCTGCGAACCGCCATCGAAGACTATCAGTTTAGGAACGATCCGGGGACCCGTGCCACCTTGCTCGCGTTCAGTGAAGATGCGTGGGATTTGGGTGACGGCCTGGCGAATGTCATAACGACGTTTTCAAGACCCAGGCGAATCTTTCTGTTCTGGGGGCTGATCTGCGCGTTGCTCGGCGTCGCTTTCGCCGTGTTCGCCGTGGTCGTGTCCAAATACATGGTCGCCGACCGGGTGGAGGTAGAGGCGTCGTACGATCCGATGACCGGGGCCCTCCGCCGCGATCGCTTCCTGCATCGACTGACCGAATCCATCGTGACCAGGCAGAAAGGGCACCACGTCGGGCTGGTCATGATAGACTTGGATCGCTTCAAGGGCATCAATGATAGTTTTGGTCACGATATTGGAGACAAGGTGCTCGCCGCGGTCGGCGGCGCCTTGCGTTCATTGGTACGCGAGGGCGACGATTTTGGACGACTTGGCGGCGAGGAATTCGCCGTGGCGCTCAGGAGCAATGACCCGCGCGCAGCCAGGCTCTTCGCAGAGCGCGCGCGCGCCGCGGTAGAATCGCTGCGCCTGGAACGCCTGCCCATCATTACCATAAGCCTGGGTTCAGTCATCGTCAGGCCGAACGAGAAGGGTGCGGACGCCCTCAAGCGAGCCGATGCCTATCTCTACGCCGCGAAGGCCGCCGGCAGGAACCGGATTCGCGGGGACTGACGAACGGGGACGCTTGCCTCCCCATACGCACTACCAGTATAATCCCATCTTTCCATTACGATTCACCTACGGAGGAACGATCATGAATCCCGCCCTGGAAACCCTCAAGGAACGCGGCTTTCTGCAGCAATGTACCGACATCGACGCGCTCTCCGGATTGATGGACACGGGTCCGGTGACGTTCTACGTGGGCTGCGATCCAACCTTTCACTCGCTGCACATCGGGCATATGGTACCGTTCTTCGCGTTCCGGCACCTGCGGGAATACGGCCATCGGGGCATAGCGTTGCTGGGCGGGGGAACGGCCCGTATCGGCGATCCTTCGGGAAAGACCGAGATGCGCAAGATGCTGTCGTATGAAGACCTGGACAGCAACGCGGCTTCCATCGAGGCGCAACTGGATCGCTTCATCGGCTTTGACGGAAACACCGCCTACACCGACAACAACAAGAATTGGCTGGCCAACCTCAATTACATAGATTTCCTACGGGACATCGGCAGGCATTTCTCCGTGAACCGCATGCTCTCCTTCGAGGCGTACCGGACGCGGATGGAAACCGGTCTTTCGTTCATCGAGTTCAATTACCAGTTGCTTCAGAGCTTCGATTTTCTCGAGCTGTTCCGCCGGCACGGATGTCGCCTGCAGATCGGCGGCGATGACCAGTGGGGGAATATCGTCGCGGGCATGGAGCTGATACGCCGGGTCGAGGGAGCCGAGTCCTTCGGGCTCACGTTCCCGCTGGTGACCACCAGTGACGGCAAGAAGATGGGCAAGACCGAAAAGGGCGCCCTCTTCCTCGATCCGTCCATCACCAGTCCGTACGATTTTTTCCAGTACTGGCGCAACATCACCGACCAGGACGTGCTGCGCTTCCTGCTCATGTTCACGTTCCTGCCGGCGGACGAGTGCCGCGGCCTGGTTGCTCCCGGCATGAACGTCAACGATGCCAAAGTTCGGCTCGCGTGGGAAATAACTGCGCTCATCCACGGGAGGGACGAGGCGGACAAGGCTCTCGCAGGAGCCAAGGCGGCGTTTGGTGGTGGAGGAGACAAGAGCGCCATGCCCACGGCTACGTTGGCCCGCTCTCGTTTCGAGGCTGGATATCCCGTGCTGGACCTGTTCGTCGACGCGGGCCTGGCACCCAGCAAGAGCGAGGCTCGCCGCCTTGTCCAGCAGGGCGGAGCAACTGTCGGCGAGAGCATCTGGAAGGACGAAAAAGCCGCCGCGGGGGCAGATTGCCTGGATAGCGACGGCGAGGTCATCCTCCGCGCGGGCAAGAAGCGTTTCGCACGCGTAGTGACGTCCTGATCCGCCGGGCACGTGTTCGTCCGAGCCGCGCCGCCAGGGCAGAGCTATAAAAAAGGCTTGTTAACGAACCCGATAGGGGATACCTTGTAGCTGTCGGATCGATAGCGGAACGCGTAAAACTGTCGATTCGTCAAGGCGGTCGAGGCCGAGTGCGATCCCTGGTCGCCCTGGGGCGCCATAGCGCCAAGGAGGCTGGCATGAAAAAGTCACTATTCGCCATCGCCATGTTGTTCGTCCTGGTGGTGGCCCATCCACTCTCCGCACAGGAATCCGTGCGGGACGGACGAGTCTCGGCCGGAGCGTCCCTGGCCGTAGGGTCGGTGGATTCCGACCCGGCAGCCATAATAACCGCGGGACTCGAGTATGCAATCGTCGAGCGCTCGACGATCGGGCTGGGATACGCGTATGTCGACGGCAACCTGGTCCAGGATCAATGTTTCGAGGCCTTCGCGCGGATATACTTCCTCGCCAGGCCCATCGACCTGTTTGTTCGTCCCGCG
>SPCK01000449.1 GCA_004525355.1 Spirochaetales bacterium | reverse complement strand
GGCATCGTATTGGTCTCGCGCCGTGCTGGTCCGCCGCATTGGGGACAAGTCGTCTGCACCCATTCTTCTATCTTGGCCAAAGGCGATTCACCGGTACCCGACGGCTCATAGCTGGATACATCAGGGAGAACCAAGGGCAGGTCGGATTCCTTGACCGGAACCACCCCGCACGCCTGGCAATGCACCACGGGTATGGGTTCTCCCCAGTAGCGCTGGCGGCTGAACAGCCAGTCACGCAACTTGTAGTTGACCGAAAACCGGCCAAGGCCCTTGCTTTCCAGCAACGCGGTGATGCCCTTCTTGAATGCAGCGGTCGGCGTACCGTTCCAGTCTCCCGAATTGATGGCGATGCCCTCGTCCACGAAACAGGTCTCGGGATCTCCGCAGGAACCCAGCTTCGCCTCGGGGCTGCCCTCCGGGGCGACCACCTGGACAACCGGCAGGTCGAACTTCCGAGCGAAAGCCCAGTCGCGCTCGTCGTGGGCCGGCACGGCCATGATGGCGCCGGTTCCGTAGCTGATCAGCACGTAGTCGGAAATCCATATCGGGATTTTTCGGCCATTGACCGGGTTTATCGCATGGGATCCGGTAAATACGCCGGTCTTGTCCTTGGCCAGGTCGGTGCGCTCAAGGTCGCTCTTTCGCGCGGCTTCCTCGACATAGGATTGGACGACCGCCTTCTGGGCCAGTGTCGCAAGCCGCTCAACGAGAGGATGCTCCGGAGCTACGACCATATACGTGGCGCCGAACAGCGTATCCGGGCGCGTCGTGAACACCTCGAGCTTCTCGCTCATGCCGTCTACGCCGAATATCACCGCGGCGCCCTCGGAGCGCCCGATCCAGTTGCGCTGCATCGCCTTGACCGGCTCGGGCCAATCCAGCCCGTCCAGGTCGGCGAGCAGGCGATCCGCGTATGCGGTAATCTTGAGTATCCATTGCCTGATGCGCTTGCGCGTTACCTTGGTATGGCAGCGATCGCACTCGCCGTCTTTTACTTCTTCATTGGCCAGGCCGGTCTTGCACGACGGGCACCAGTTGATCGGGGCGTCGGACTCGTACGCCAGTCCCTTTTTAAACAGCTGGATGAAGATCCACTGGGTCCATTTATAATAATCCGCCTCGCAGGTGGATACCTCGCGGTTCCAGTCGTACGAGAAACCGAGGCTCTTGATCTGCTCACGAAACCGCTTGACGTTCGCCTTGGTCGTAACCGCCGGATGCGTGCCGGTCTGGATTGCATAATTCTCCGCGGGCAGGCCGAACGCGTCAAAGCCCATCGGATGCAGAACGTTGTATCCGTTGGCGCGAAGATACCGGCAGTAGATATCGGTGGCCGTATATCCTTCCGGATGCCCCACATGCAGGCCCGCTCCGGAAGGATAGGGGAACATATCGAGTACGTAGCGCCGCTTTTCCTTGGGAAACGAAGGATCTTCCCTGGTCCTGAACGTCTGGTTATCGTCCCAATATTTCTGCCACTTGGGTTCTATCTCGCTAAACGGGTACTTGGCCATTGCTTAACTCCGCTGTACGATTTGGCGATATGGTGCGATCCTCGCCGGATTCGCGAATGATACAATAAGAAGATACGGGGGGGCAAGGGCAGAGGCATCCCCGCTGGCACGGTCCCAATCCGAAAATACACTGGAAGCTGCCGTTCCGGCCTTGCCCAACCACGGCGCCCCGGCCTATCCTGTCCATGAGTGAAACCATGAAGAAATACGTCGTACTGGCCGGCAACATAGGCGCAGGAAAATCCACACTCGTCGGCCTGCTCGCCGAGCGGCTCGGATTCAGGCCCTATTACGAACCTGTCGCGGAGAACCCCTACCTCAAGGATTTCTACGCGGACATGGAACGCTGGGCCTTCCATTCGCAGATGTTCTTCCTGACACACCGCGTCAAGGCGCACCGCGCGCTGATGGACGACCCGTATTCGGTGGTCCAGGATCGCTCGATCTACGAGGATGCCGAGGTATTCGCGCGCAACCTGTTCGAGCAGGGAAACATGAGCCGGCGCGACTGGGAAAGCTACAACGAGCTGTATCGCACGCTGACCAGCCTCCTGCCTCCACCGGACCTTGTGGTATACCTGCGCGCCTCCGTCCCGACACTCAAGAAACGCATAGCCAAGCGCGGCCGGGAGTTCGAGGCGGGCATCCCCGACGCGTACCTCTCCGGCTTGAACCGGTTGTACGAAGACTGGATAGACAGCTTTTGCCTGGCGCCCGTGCTCGTGGTCCCCGGAGACAGGCTGGATTTCGTTGAGGAGTCGCGCGACCTGAAGGCCATCACGCACACCATCGAGGGGCGCCTGCGCGACAAGCAGGGGAGC
>SPCK01000113.1 GCA_004525355.1 Spirochaetales bacterium | reverse complement strand
TGGGCGAAACGGAAATGCTGGCCACCGACCTGGCCGGCGAATCGATACCGTCCCGCGATGTGCTCAATCATACGGTAACGATAATTCGTGGTGCGGGCGCCCGTGCCATGGCGATGATCCGGGGTCTGCATGATCTATCGAGAGAAGAATCTGCTGCCCGAAAGCGCGTGGCCATCATCGACATCATGGACTCGGCGCTGGAGATCGCCAGACCGGCTATGGACGCATCCGTGACGCTTACCGTAGCCGGCGAACGCGACTCGCCGTTCGTGCTCGTGAATCGCCTTGAACTGGAACAGGCCCTGCTCAACCTGGTGGTCAACGCAGGTCACGCCGTTACCATCATGCGCCAGCAAGGCGCGCCGCGGGGAGGAACGGTGTACGTCAGCTGCGCGTCCGTTCGCGCGACCGAATGGGAGCGGGATTTCGGCGCAAAACCGGGAGTACTGTACGCGAAGATCGAGGTTGAGGACGACGGCGTCGGCATGACTGAGGCGACAATCGCCCGATTGTTCGATCCCTTCTTCACCACCAAGCCCGAGGGAATAGGCACGGGACTCGGAATGTCGTCAACCTACGGCGCGGTGTGGCGTCATGGCGGCTTCATACATGTAGAATCGCAACCCGGGCGCGGAACCAGGATAGGCCTGTACCTGCCCGCGATCGTGGAAGATACCGCCTTCTAGCCACCGGATACCAGGTGTATCGCTTCCATTACGTCTCCGTCTGAGACGATGGTATCGTTCCAGTCGTCGCGAGCCGCCAGCTCGCCGTTTACCCTGACCACGATCAGCGGAAAAGACCAACCCTTCGCGGCCAATACCGCGCGCACCGATAGCGAGTCACCAGGTAGATCGGCCGTTTCTCCGTTCAGAAGTATCTTCATCGATCGTCTCCATCCATCGGTCCCAGAAGCAGTTCGAGCGCCTCGTTGGCCTGAAAGTTGGCCACGACGCCAACCCGGGGCGCCACGGGGGGGAGGTTGGGGCTCACCTCGCGATCCTCGTCGCCGACCACGACCAGGTCTCCGCAACGGCGGACGTAGATCGAATCGCTGGCGCCCCATCCGGCCAGACCCGACGCCGCCACCACGGGTACGCCGGGCAGCCGCGAGAGCACGGCCTCGATCAGCATGGATTTCGCGGCTGCCTCGTCGAAGGCCTCGACAATCACATCGCATCCAGAGTAGAGCGCAACCGCCGAATCCGCATCCAGCCTGATCCTGGCCGTTTCGATCCGAATGCCAGGGTCGATACGCGCCAAGTTGGCCGCCAACGCATCGACCTTGGCCATCCCGACCTGATCCAGAAAAAAGTACTGCCGATCCAGGTTGTCCCGGCTTACTGTATCGAAGTCCGCGATTACCAGTGACCCGACGCCTGCCCTGGCCAGCGCCGCCGCGCAATTTGACCCAAGCCCGCCGGCACCGGCTATTCCAACGCGTTTTTTCGCGAGAGCCGCCCTGATGGCATCCCGACCTTCAATTTTCGCCATGCGTCGACCATACCATCTGTTTGGCTACCTCGTCGAGCAGTTCACGGGAGCGCATTGCTCCGTCACCTCCCCGTGCGATATAGTGACAAGCATGCATCCTCTTGATGGCCGCACGTCGCGTGTCAAGCGACTCGAACATACCGGTGGCAGACTTAAACGAATCATTATCCTCCCGTTCCTCATACTCATCTTCCTGGGATTTTCCGTTACCTGGCTAATCTATCTTTCAGGTTCTCGGGCAGCCATACGAGGCGCGGTCTCATCCATCATTCGGGTAACCTCGGAACGCGTCACGAGCGACGCGATCAACCGCCTCGCATCCGCGCGCCTGGCTGCCTCGTCGAACGCCGCCCTGTTCGCGTACGAACTGCATGGGACGTCACTGAATCCCGAGTCGATACAACGCTATTTCCTGCAACAACTGCAGCTGTATCCGAATATCGCCATTTTCGCCGTAGGCCTCGAGGACGGCGAGTACATTGAAGCGCAGCGCCTGGCCGACGGGACGTTCCGCGTGGCGGCATCTGGCCAGGCTACCGGCGGGGCGCTCGCCTTCAGGCCCGTCACCGCAAGCGGTGAGTTTCTTGATATCAACCTGGTTCGCCCCGATTACGATCCGCGCAAGCGCCCTTGGTACAAAACCGCCACGCAAAGCGGCAGCGCCGTCTGGACCGAACCATACGCCCTCTACTCCAACGACGATCCGGCCATGGCCGCTGTCATGACCATACGCAGCCCGGAAGGTCACATCAAGGGAGTTGCCACGGCCACCCTGACGCTGGGTTCACTGTCGGACGTGCTCTTCGATTATCGCGAATCGGCACAGGGAATCATTTACGTGGTTGATCGTATGGGCCACATGATCGCATCCTCGTCGGGATCGGAAAGCCTCGCCGACGAGGAAGGCCAGCGCGCCCGCGCCGTTCAACATGGAAACCAACTGATCGCCACCACTGCGGTCGCCGCCGGCCTGCCCCGACCCGGTGATCCGCCCCTCGATTCGATGGCCGATCCGGTGGAGTTCAGCTTTGACATGGACAGGGTCCGCTACCTGGGGCTCAGGCTGCCGTACTGGGACGCTCTGGGGCTCGACTGGATAATCGTGACAGCCCTGAGAGAAAGTGCATTCACCGGAAAGCTGGCGGAAGCCGACAGGCAGACAATGAGCCTGTTGCTTGCTGTACTCGCGGCTTCCTCCGCCATCGGCTGGTGGGTCGTCGGCTACTTGATGAAACCGCTGCGCGTCCTGGCCGACGGCGCGGACATGCTCAAACCCGGCGTCGCGGCATCGCCAGCCCTGACCCAACTCGCCCTCCGTCCCGACGAGCTCGGGCGCCTATCCTGCTCGTTTCTTGCCATGAAGACCCGGATGGACGAGAGCTTCGGCGCGCTTGAATCCAGCCTCAGGGAGAAAGAGATACTGCTCAAGGAAGTGCATCACCGGGTCAAGAACAATCTCCAGATCGTTTCCAGCATACTCTCCCTGCAGTCCGGATCGCTTGAGGACGAATCCGTACGCGACGCCTTCGACGAATGCCAGGATCGCATCCAGGCGATGGCGCTCGTACACGAAGAGGTCTATCGGACAGGATCATTCGAGAGCCTCGACATGGGACCCTATCTGGTAACCATTTGCGAGACGCTCCGGCTGGGCAGGTCCGACATGCGCTCTATCGAAATCGAAGCCCGGACGCCCGATGCCGCCGTCCTCCCACTCGACCGAGCCATTCCCCTCGGCCTGATCGTCAACGAACTGGTCACGAACGCCATCAAGCACGCATTCCCTGGCGCACGATGCGGCGCCATTCTTGTGCGGTTCGAACGCTCAGGGCAAGGGTGGCTCCTGAACGTGGAGGACAACGGGACTGGCATACCTACTCTCCCCGAGCGCAAGGAAGGCGTCGGCACGCAACTCGTGTACGGGCTGGTCGAACAATTGAAGGGAAGTATAGAATACGCTCTCAGCGCTGACGGCGGCACCTCGGTAATTATTCGGCTCTGATCCTCCTCGTCTCGTTGAGCGCCCGTGGCTCACTGTCGGACATGGCTTATCTGTCGTCACAGTACCTCTCCACGGGCTATGCCTCGGATATCGAGCACGGCTGACCAGCGGCGTCGAGACGGCCGGGGTGGCCGGCGTGGATATATCGACGGCACGGCCGACCTCGCGACGCGCACGCGTATGGGCACAGTGGAAATGGATGAGTCCATCTGACGGTTCAAGGCGTAACAGGATGTTGAAACACCACATTCGCGGTTTTCAACATCCTCGTAGAAGTCTTTCCGATTGCGAAAATCTTTTTTCCCCCGTATACTGGCAAAACATGCACAATGCGCCTGTTTCAATGGCAGAAACCCGGTTTAACGGCACCGGAAACAGGTTCCAGCTCATGGACGATCCACGATACAAGACTCAAAAAGGAGATCAGCTACCGTGATTAAATACCTGAAACTGCACGACGACAAATGCGTCGGTTGCATGAACTGCGTCGCGACCTGTTCGCGCATGTATTTCAAGGAAGAGAACCCGGCCAAGTCCCGTATCCAGGTCCTGGGTTTGGGCGCCGGTAAATTCCACTTGGTGGCCTGCGACCAGGAATGCCGCAAATGCGTGGCCGAGTGCCCCACCCAGGCCATTACCGTCAACTCCCAGGGCGTCGTCATGATCAACAAGGGCCTGTGCGTCGGCTGCCTCGCCTGCGTCGCGGTCTGCCCCATCGAGGCGATGCGCTTCTTCCCCGGCGACTCCACGCCCTTCAAATGCATCGCTTGCGGCTCCTGCGTCAAGACCTGTCCCAAGGAAGCCCTTGAGATTGCCGAGAAGGAAGACAGCCCGGCCTCCCGCTTCCCATTCGAGGTCGCCGAAGCGGCCAGAAAACAGGAGGCAAGCAAATGAGCGGCCCATTCGACATGAAGAACCTCAAGCTCCTCGCACAGGCCACGTTCGAGCCCAAGACCGTCCACCGCGGCTATGCCATGCGGACCCTCCATATCGACGTCGGCGCCTGCAAGGCGACCGAAAAGGCTGTTTCCGAGGACATGAAGCAGCGCTTCACCGGTGGCAAGGGCTTCGGCCTCAAGCTGCTGTGGGACGCCACCAAACCTTCGACCAAGTGGAACGACCCCGAGAACGAGATCGTCATCGCCATGGGCCCGGTTTGCGGCAACACCAACTACCCAGGCTCCGGCAAAAGCCTCGTTGTCTCCCTTTCGCCGATGACCGGTGTGCCGATCGACTCCAACGTGGGCGGGTACTTCGGGCCTTACCTCAAGTTCGGCGGCTGGGACGCCCTGGAAATCCAGGGCAAGGCCGATGTCGAGACCATCGTGTTCATCGACTCGAACGAGGGCACGATCCAATTCTACGAGGCGCCCGCGGGCTTGCAGTACGACACCCATCTGATGGCCGAAGAGTTGACGCACGCATTCGCCCGCGACGAGAAGGACCTGCAGTCGGTTTCAGTCGTCAGCGCCGGGCGAGGCGCCGACCATTCGCCGATGGGCCTCCTCAACTTCAGCCTCTACGACAAGCGCCGCCAGGGTATCCGGGTCAAGCAGGCTGGCCGCGGCGGGATCGGCGCCGTGCTCCGCGACAAGAAGATCCGCGCCGTGATCTGCCGATTCTCGGGCGTCAAGCAGAACCTGAACGACGCCGCCGATCCCGCGGCCGTACAGCGGCTGGGACTCAAACTCCATCGCGAGATCGTGGTCAACGACGACAAGCAGTGCAAAATGCGGAAGCAAGGCACCGCCCACCTGATGGAGGTCATGAACGACTACGACCTCTTGCCCACCAAGAACCACAAGTACGGCCAGGACCCCAAGGGCCCCGAGCTTGCCAGCTGGGTGTGGGAAAAGCTGTTCAGCCAGAACTTGCCCGACGGCTGCTGGTTCGGATGCACCATGGCCTGCGCCCACGCGGTGGACCACTTCCTGCTGGAAACCGGACCCTACAAAGGTACAAAGGTTTGCGTCGACGGCCCCGAGTATGAAACCGCCGCCGGGCTGGGCTCCAACCTCTACGTGTACGACCCGCACGGCATCCTCGAACTCAACTTCTATTGCGACACGTACGGCATCGACACCATCAGCTTCGGCACTATGACCAGTTTCCTCATGGAATGCTGGGAGCATGGCGTCCTCAACCTTGAGCGTACGGACGGCATCGACCTCTCCTGGGGCAACTGGCAGGGCGCCGCACAGATCCTGCACGACATGGCCGACGGCAAGCGCTTCGGCGTCCTGGCTGGCAAGGGCGTCAAGTTCCTGGCCGACTACTTCGCCAGGGAATACGGCGCCGATGCCCAGTTCATGAAGGACATCGCCCTCCATGGCAAGGGCCTCGAGCAGTCAGAATATGTCGGCAAGGAATCGCTGGCGCAACAGGGTGGCTACTACCTGACCAACAAGGGCCCGCAGCACGACGAAGCCTGGCTTATCTTCATGGACATGGTCAACAACCGCATCCCCACCTTCGAGAACAAGGCCGAGGCGCTGCACTACTTCCCCATGTTCCGTACCTGGTTCGGCCTTCAGGGCCTGTGCAAGCTCCCGTGGAATGACGTCGAGCCTTCCGACAACGCCAAGCATACCGAGCCCAACAAGGTGCCCGAGCACGTGCACAACTACTACGAGCTATACACAGCCATCACCGGCCTCCCCCTGACCTGGGACGACCTGATCCACCAGTCCGAGCGCGTGTACAACTTCCAGCGGGTCTTCAACCTGCGTCAGGGTCACGGCCTGCGCCAGGACGATTACCCGCCGTACCGTGCCATGGGTCCTGTCCTGGAGGACGAGTACCTCGCGCGCGAGGAACGCTACGACAAGCAGATGAAGGAAAAGATCGGCGTCGACCCCACGGGCAAATCCGTGGCCGAGAGGGTCAGGATCACCCGAGAATTCCGGCTTGCGCAGTACGACAAGCTCATCGACGCGGTCTTCAAGCGCCGCGGCTGGACTTCGCAAGGCGTTCCCACCCCGGAGCACCTCAAGAAGCTCGGAATGGACCTGCCCGAGGTGCTCGAGGTCGTCAAGCGGCATCTGTAATCCGGCTACCGGGCGCTTTGCGTCCATGTACATGAAAGGAGCGGTCCGGAAACGGCCGCTTCCTTTTTTTTAAGGCCCCCCTCCCGGCCTCGTCGGCCGGTAGGCCGGGCTTTACGCGGGTAGTCCTCGCCGCGGAGTCCCGCGGCTGCGGGCTACCCGCTGCAATCCCTGGCGCGCGTTCAAGGAGGCTCGCCTTCAATCAGTCAAAACAATTCCAGCTGCGCCCCCCCGGCGTGCCAGAGATCCGGTTCCCAACCGGCCGCCTCGGCGAGAGACGCCCATATCGGTCCCAATTGCCGCTCGATATACCAGTCGTAGTCCAAGGGAGCGGCGCTGCCGCGGGGTTCCGGTCCCGCGGTAGTCTGCACGTACTCCACGGCCTGACCGCGCCA
>SPCK01000035.1 GCA_004525355.1 Spirochaetales bacterium | reverse complement strand
CAACATTACTAAAGTGTCGCTATAGCGCGGAGGTTGTTGGAAGAGCAACCGGCTATTTCAACAACCGGCCAAGCGTGCATATATCGGAACGATCGCAGGGAAAGAGAGAAGCGCATGAGTGAAACCAGTCGTTCCATTTTTACACTCGGCGTGCGCGACGCGACTACGCGTGCAAGAACCGGAGTGATCGATCTTCCGCATGGTCGGGTACATACGCCCGTTTTCATGCCAGTCGGAACGAACGCGACCGTCAAAGCGGTAAGCAAGGACTCTCTCGAAGAAATAGGATTCGAGATTATCCTGGCCAACACCTACCATCTTTATCTGCGGCCCGGGCACGACCTTATCCACGAAGCGGGAGGCCTGCACGGGTTTACCGGTTGGAAAGGCAATTTTCTCACCGATTCCGGCGGATTCCAGGTGTTTTCCCTGGCGCCGTTCAGGAAGATAAGCGAAGAAGGCGTAAAATTCCAATCCCACATCGATGGTTCGCGGCACATGCTGACACCGGAATTGGCCGTCGATATACAGACCGCCTTCAGAAGCGATATTTTCATGCAGCTGGATGTGTGCTCATCGTATGGCGTCGAGCGGAAGGAAGCGATCAACGCGCTCAGGCTGACCACGGCATGGGCAGCGCGTTCGCGGCGGCGCTGGATGGATACCCGGGGAGAGTTTGAAGGAAAGCTGTTCGGCATCGTACAGGGAAATTTCTTCGAGGACCTCCGAGACCAGAGCGCCCAGGAGATCATCGCGCTGGACTTGCCGGGGATTGCGATCGGTGGACTCTCTGTGGGAGAGCCCTTCAACGTATTCTCCGATTTTCTTGCCTTCACGGCCGGGCTCCTGCCGGAGGGCAAGCCGCGCTACGTCATGGGAATCGGGACTCCGGAATACATACTCGAGGCGGTCGAACAGGGTATCGACATGTTTGATTGCGTTTTTCCCACGAGGACGGCGCGAAATGGCCTGCTATTTACGTCCTACGGTCCTATTTCCATAAAACAGGCGCAATATACGCGGGATTTTTCTCCCACTGATCCTGAATGCTCCTGTCGCGTGTGCACGGATTATTCACGCGCATACCTGCGGCATCTCTACAAAAACAATGAGATCCTCTTTTCCATGCTGGCCAGTTACCACAACCTCGCTTTCCTGCATGAATTCATTCACAAGATCCGATACAGTATCGAGGAGAGAAGATTTTCGGAATTCAAGCGCGAATACCTGGCCAAATATCGATCGCGCGCCGGATGAGTCCGGCGAATCCAGACCTGGGCGAGCCTTTGCGCCCTGCCGGAAATGACGGGAGACCAAAAGCATGCCTCGAATGATCGCACTCGCCATCACGTTCTCACTGTTCGCAGCGTTCTCTGCAACTGCGCAGGAAGAAATTTCCCGGGAACAGCAGCGCGAGGCAACGATTCGATACGGAATAGAAACGCAGGTCATCGAACTTTTATCGGCGCTCGGTTCCGAGAAGAACCGGGATTTCGACAACTTGCTTCTCGAATTGCTCGTAAAGTCAGGCAGCGCCAAGCTGCGCTCCTCCTTGTTCGACTATTTCGCCGCCGGCGAATCGGGGCGAGCCGTCGAACCCGCTGCAGATGTCATCCGCGGTAGGGATGAACTCCAAGACTCGCTCGTCGCTTCCGCTTTTTCGTACCTGATCAAGATGAAATCCGATGCTGCGCTCAAGGAAGCCTCGACCATCCTCCGCGATGACGAGAGGCGCTACGCGCGAGCCGCCGTCAAGATGCTCGGGGCGGCGGGCGGCGTCGGGGAAGCGAAGTCCTTGATGGATGCGTATGAAGCCGAGGGCGTTACGCCAGAACTTCGGCAGGAAATAATCCTGGCGTTGGGCTCCATTGGCTCCGTTTCTGCCTTTGATCTTCTTGCCGGGATAGCTGGAGACGAGGAGGCGGGTAAGGTTGAGCGAATGTACGCATGTACGGCGCTGGGGGGACTCGGCGACGATCGGGCTGTTCCTGTGCTGGTCAAGGCGGCTCGTTCGATCGACCCAAACGTACGAGGCAATGCAGTAACTGCGTTGGGCCTGTTCCAGGGGGGCGCGGCGAAAGAAGCGATAATCGATGCGTTGCGGGACACGCATGTGGCCCCGCGGACTGCAGCCGTCAAGGCTGCGGCTTCCTTGCACCTCGCCGATGCCGTGCCAGCTATAGAGTATAAAGCTGCCTATGACCCCGAGCGCCAGGTCAGGGATGCAGCGCTGGATGCGCTGGCCGATATCGGAGGCACGAGGGCTTTCGATTTTCTTCTTGGTTTCCTTGAAAACGCGAAAAATGCAGCCCAGTATCGCGTAAAAGCATTTTCGGTGCTTGTAGCCAAGGGCAACGTAATATACCGCGCCGGTGCGGAACGGAATTTTGACGCGGCCGCTACCGAGAAAGACAGAAGCCTGTATCTGGCCCTGGCACGGGCCGTCCTTGCGATCGATGATCCGGCGGTTGCCGGGTACGCAAAAAAACTGTACCGTGATCCGGAATTTGGCGTACGGATGGCCGCGATCGCCTGGGCCGAGCGAACCATTTACAAGGGGCACCTGGATGAGCTGAAGGCGCTCGCGGAAAACGATCCGACGGAAGCCGTAAGGAAACGCGCCGCCGCTGCCATAGATCGCCTGCAGAGAAACTGAGAAACAACCCTGATAGCGCGGGAGGAATCCTAAAAAGGTGTTTCTACCGGCCGTCAGACCTGTTCTTCCGTTTCCTCGCCATTGCGCTCTGTCGTGATGCCAGGAGTCTCGATGCAATGGAGGAGCCGGTTGAGCCGTTCAAGAGGCGGCACATAGCGTTTGAAATGGATGATCAATTCCTTCCCGCGGGTGTTGACCACTCGAACGTCCTGCCCAAGGCAATCCGTTATCGGCCCGTCGCAATCGGGGAAAAACTCCGGTCGCACCGGCACGATCGTAATGTTCAAGCCGTCGTAGTAGATATCCGCGATCCGTCTTGGGACCGGGAGAAGGAAGACCAGAAAATCGCTTGATCCGCCTCCGATGCTTTTCTTGCCGCCGGCATGCAGCGTTCCTATATTTCTCCTGCCGATATTCGTATTCTGATTGTAGACATGGAACTCGAAACGTGCGGCGCCGGGTCGGATAGTCTTGGATGTGTACTGGTAGGCGGGGCGCGACGCATGCGCGAGCCGCAACGCCTGTTGTTCAGCCGCCTTGAGGTTGAGGACGGCAGCTCGACGTGTCGCCTCTGTATCTCCCGAGGACCAGGATGACAGTACGTCAGATGTGTTTCGCTCCGACGCCTGCCTGCTCGATGCGGCCAAGAGCGCCACGCCAGCCGGTCTCTCGCCTTGCGATTCGGCGCGGGCAGCTTCCAGAATGTGTGCTGCCTTGACCGATTCCGAGCCCGCGCGAAGCGAGGCGCTCGCCGGATTCGAAGACCCGTGTCGGCTGGATTCTGCCGCGGCCAGCAACGCGGCTGCATTCCTGTTGTCAGGCCGCGAGGCGCCGGCCAAGGTAGAGGCTGCCGCGTCCAATACGCCGGTTCGCGGTCGATATGAAGCGGCGGTCGCCTGGGAATCGATGACCGCGTCAACCACCGGAGCATCGGCCCTTCGATGAACCGACCGAACGTATCGGAACGCGAATATGAGCGCGATGAGGGTGAGAGCCAACAGTCCGAAGAACAAGCCGGCCCGTACGGTGTTGCGGAAGAAAGCGGCCAGTATGGACCGCTTCAGCTCGATGCGGACCTGACCACGGGCAGGACTGATCCTGGTCCCGTCGGCAAAGCGCGGTTCTACAGACAGACTCTGCACGCCTTCGGGTAGATCATCCAGTAGGAGTATCGGCGCGTTCACTGAGGCGCTCTTGCCAGCCCCGATAGTAACGAATATCTTGTCCTTCAGGATATCCCTGCCGTCGGGAAGCAGGATTGAGAGAAGCTCCAGATTCACGTCCATAGCCGAAGGATTGGACAGGGCAAGCGGCAGGCGGAAGGCACTGTCGACCCGTCCGAGATCATCAGGATAGTCTATCCTGATGAGGGCGACGGAGCCGTCCAGGGCTCCCGCCGCGTTATCCGGGTCGAAGTCCGTCACTCCCACGCCCAAGGCATTAGCCACGTCTGATAGGTAATCGCCGGCGCCGGGGGCTCCTGTTGCCTCGCCGGTCGCGGAGGCAGCGGCTCCCCCCGCGGTGGAGCCTGCCGTGGTGAAGGGTACGCGTACAATACGCATAGTCCACCCGCGTTCCTTCACCTTGCCAACGACGCGTTCTATCTCCGCCCTGACGGCATCGGCGGAATAATCCGCATACGGTGAACCGGCGAGCGGGGAATGCATGCCATCCGTAATGAGTATGATATGCTTGGAGCTGGCTTCAGGAAGGTCAGAAACGTATTGGTAGATGTTCCGGAGCGCGAATATGAGATCCGTGCTTCGACCGAGCGGGTAGAGTAGATACAGTCTGGCCAGCGCGCTCTTGACATCATCCTCGGTCCGCAACGACTGGGCTATTTCGACCTGCGTGATATCGGAGAAGGACAGCAAGTGAAACGTGTCCCCGAAGCGCATGTATTCTTTGAGCGCGCCGGATATGACGAAATCCACGACTTGGTTGTAGTAGGGGAACATACTCTGCGATGAATCGAGCAGCACGACTAGATCTACACGCTCCTGCGCCCAAGCGCTGGGCGCCAACGCGCCGAGCGTCATGATCAGGAGGGCCGCGACGAGTGCCAGGACTCTGTTCTTCGACATGGCTGGTTCCTCTCATGTGCCCGGCTCGAAAGCCGGGCAACTTTAATGAGGCTCTTTCATTGATCGCATAGTCCTGAAAGAGCCGCCAATATATTGCCTAGTAGCTCGCTGCTTTTATCGATTTCACGACATATGAGAATTTTCGGTCATGAATGGCGAAGACAAGCTCGTCGCCGGCCTTGTGGTTGAGGAGCCGCTTGCCCAGAGGTGACAAGTAGGAAATGATGTGGTTCGTCGGATCCGACTCCCATGGGCCGAGGATGATATAGGTTTCGTCGGTCTTTTCCGTTTCATTGCGAAGCAGGACCTCCGTGCCGAACGAGATCTTGGATGTTGTCAGTGTTGTGACATCGAAGAGCTGGGAGCGCTCGATCTCATTCTTGAGCTTCGCGACCTTGGAGTTCAGTTCATCCTGCTTCTCCTTCGCGGCCTTGTACTCCGAGTTTTCCCTGAGGTCGCCCAAGGAGAGCGCATAGGCTATCTCCTTCTGGTTGGCGGGTACGTCCTCTTCCATGATGCGCGTGAGCAGCTTGGTCTTCTCTTCGTACTTGGCGGCGGTTACCATCAGGCCGCGGGAAACTATGGCCTTCTCTTCCTCGTCGGGGAAATGGAATTCGGGGTGCTGCTCAGCGATGTGCTTGCGCAATCGTACCTTGACCGAGGAATCAAGGTCCTTGACGTCTCGAACGAGTGTATAGAGGCGCTCGATGGTGTCCTTGTCGGCCTGGTCGATATATTCTACCAGGCGTTTCTCCTTGAAAAGTATCGTGTCTACCTGTTTGTTTATCCTGCGGTTGTCGGTAGTATCGCGGTGGTTCTCGATCTCCTTGAACGTGATGTCCAGGATATGGATGAGCGTAAAGAGTACCTTGTCGTAGGGCAGGCCCAGTTCGATGACCCAGGTCTCATCCCAGAGGTTCTTTACGATCCAGATGAACGCTTCACGGTGATCCCGGTAGTTTTCGACGATGGAGACGATCAGGCCTTGCAACCGGTCCATCTCCCCGGCGTCCAGGAGGGTTTCCACCATTCCCTTGGTCAACGCATACGGGAACAGACGGACGAACGTATCAGCCCAATCAGGAATGAACGACTTGATGTGCGACAGGAACGATTCCTTGAGGCGCGCATCTTTCATGTTCAGGTAGATGTTCACCACATCGTCACATTGGCCCATCAGGTCGACGAATCCGACCATGGCGATGTTCTTCAGGTGCGTATTCTTGGAGGCGAGTTCCTTGAGGAACAGGAAGGCGCCCACGACGAATTCGTTCACCTGCGCGTACGATTTCACATATCCGGTAAAGAAGCCGAGCATCTCGTTGAACAGCTCGGAATCCTCGTCGCCGTGTTCCAGGAAATCACGGGTGTCCTGCACGCGCGCGAAGAAGTTTTTCTCCGCCTTGAACTGGTTGTAGATCTTTTCTTCGAAGGAAAGGAGTCGATCGCGCACTATGAAGATGCCGACGGATTCCGGAGCATTCCCGAAACGGGCATCGGTCTTGAGGATATCCCTGGCCTTGGAGCTCCAGCCGGTCCATTCATTGGCCGTCAGCACTGAAGGCACGAGCTCGGCCTTGATCTTCTTGATATCAGCCCGGTTGTCAAAGCTCTTGATGATGGTGATAAGGGCCCATGGGATGTCCGTTTTTATCCTCTCGCGAAGCTTGTCTTTGGACCAGATGGCCTTGAGGACCCAGATATGATCCCTGCGCAGGGTGATAAGGCTGTCGACGGCCATCTTGAGGCCCATCCGGTGATCGCGCTTCTTGGCAAAATCGATGGCGATATCGTCGCCTTCTATCGACCGGATGCGCCCGATGTTCCATGTGCGATGATATACGAAATTGCCTACGTCGAAAGAAATATGCTTTTCGAAGTCGTTGATGGCCTCGTGGATGTTTCGGTAACCCTGGGCCAGGTTGGACAGGCGCACGTAGGCGTCGACGTGCGAGTGATCGGCGTACTTCGCCTTGTAGACTTCGACGATTTCCTTGCGGATCTGCGGGTTTTTCTCGTCGTATTCAATGATTGCCTTGAGTATACCGAGGGCGGTATCCCAGTCTTCTTCCGCCTTGTAATGCTTGTACAGGTCCTGAAGCAGCATCGCCGCCTTGTCTTCGCTGATCTGCTTGGCGATCTTTCGCTGGACATGGTAGAAGAAATCGATGTCTGCGGGAGCGAGCTCGATGAGCTTGCCCCAGATTTCCTTGGCGTTGCTGAACAATGCCTTGTTGACGTAGCGGTGGACCGCCTTGCGGTAGTAATCGACGGCGCCGTCGATATCGCCGTCCTTTTCCTTCTTTTCCGCTATAAGCTTGACGATGTCGGATTCTTCGTAATCCACCCTGACCAGGCGTTCCCAGACGGCGTACATCTCCTCGATCTTGTCTTCGTTTTCATAGCACTCTGCCAGGCGGGCAAGCGCATTGCGATTCTCGCCGTAATCCAGGATTCGCTTGCAGATATACTCGACGACGTTCCATTTCCGGTTGTCCGCGAAGATGTTGATCAGCGCAATCATGTTCGAATCGTCGATCTGTTGGCGCGACAGTCCGATAATGCCAGCCAGGTACAGGGCAGCAATGCTGTTCTTGCTGTGTGCTATATGTTCGTCGCAGACTTCCTTCAGGTCATCCATGGCTTTTTCCCGAGCCGCCTCGTGAAAGAGGGCATCCAAATCCTTGATCTGGTTGGCCGTGTAGGCGGAAAGAGTGGCCCTGGTCCACTTTTCCTCATTGAGCATGTCCTGGAGTTTCTTCGCGATCAGCGAATCGGCCATATCGTTCTCCTCTTCCTGTCTCAGGCGATGTACAGTTTATACACGTTCGGATCCAAGAGCTTTATCTTGAGCAGGATCTCGTCGATCCGCCCCTTGTCTTCCTTGCGGTTCAGGTAATGGTCTGCCAACCAGAAGTATCGGTTGATCAATCGTGGAAGCAGGACCGAGCGGCGTGAGCCTTCGGCGGCCAGCTCCGTTTCCATCTCATAAATCGATTGCTTGAGCTTTCCAACCTCTATTGGCTTGAGCTCACGCTTGACGGAAAAAACGCCAAGGAGTTCGCCGTATACGGGTATCCACTCGACGATTTCGTGCTGAGACGGCGAAGACTCGGCGGCTTTTACCACCAGGCGCGCCATCGCGTCGGATTCTATGGTATCAAGATCGATCTTCTGGGGATTGATGAAGAACGCTTCCCTGAACAGGGCCTTGGACGCCCGGGTCTCGTCGACGAGGGCATACACGTCCGCGAGTTCGGCCAGCGCAGTCGCGTCCTCCCTTCTGAACTTGGCCGCGGCCTCGAGCTGGTCGATGGCCGCATCGTAATCTCCCAGCCCCTTGTAGGCTCGACCCATGCGCAACGCCAATTCGGGATCCGATGTTTCCCCCGGTTGGGTCATTTTTTCATAGCGCGACAGCGCCAGGCCGAAGGCATAGTGCTTGAAGGCGAGGGCAGGGCGCTCGCCCGATCCGGCTATGCGCTTGAGGAAGTCCTGAAATGCCTTCCAGCGCGATATGGTCATGTCGCCAGCCTCGAGGTGATCTTTGCAGGTCTCGATCCGTTCCGTCGAGTCTGCCCACCATCGGGCGCACTTCATGGCATACAATAGTTCCTCATCCTCGAAATCGAGGGCGAGAGCCTCCTCCAGGCGAACCTGGGCCTCGACCAGTTTCAGGGAGCTGAGTTCTCGGTATGCTTCTGAGAGGAGCGCGTCAACGCCCTGGGCTTGTGCCATGTGCCTCGGAGTATCCGTTGTGTTGAAGATCTTTATGATTGTACATGAAATTATTGAAATAAGTCAATGAAGATACGGTTTCGGATTCGCACCCCACACGCGAAACATGCTCCTTGAGACAGGGGCTTTCATCGTGCTATGATCGGCGCATGAACAACGTCATAATCGCGCCTTCATTGCTGTCCGCGGATTTTGCCCGGGTGGGAGATGCCCTGCTTCTGGTGGAGTCCAGCGGCGCGTCCTGGATACATTTGGATGTCATGGATGGCAGGTTTGTACCCAACCTGACCTTCGGGCCCAAAATGGTCGCGGACCTGAAAAAGCGATCTGGCCTATTTTTTGATGCGCACCTGATGACGGTAGAGCCGGAGACGCTGGTAGATTCGTTCATCCAGGCGGGTGCGGACTCCGTTACCTTCCATCTCGAAGCTTGTATCCACGCGCACCGGCTCGCGGAGCGCATACGATCGACGGGCAGGAAGGCCGGTATCTCCATCGTCCCGTCCACTCCCGTCGCCCTGGCGTTCGAGATGCTCCCCTATGTCGATATCGTGCTCGTCATGACCGTCAATCCGGGCTTTGGCGGGCAGAAAATGATACCTGGGTGCCTCGATAAGCTGAATGCGCTGAGGATTGAGCGCCAGCGCCGCGGGCTGGATTTCCTCCTGGAAGTCGACGGAGGGATCAACGCTGACACGGCGCCCGCAGCGATCGCCGCCGGCGCGGACGTCCTTGTCATGGGCAGTTCCTTTTTCGAGTCCGCCGATCCCGCTGGCCTCGTCGCGGGCATACTGAAACGCGGTTAACAGGGTGCTGACAAAGTCGTTTGCCGTGCCAGCACCCGGAGCGATTGCATCATATAGGTAGCTGCAGGCTTTTCGCCTACGCGGTTTGTCGGCAGCCTGTCAGCAGGCGAGCCGATTCAAGGAGTCGGTCGGGCTCTTGCCCTCCAGAAGATCCGGATTCATACCGACAATATATCGATGGAAGGATGGGACCAATGAACCTGAAACGCGTTTTTCTCGCTGCCGCGCTTGTGGTTTGTGTCGTCGGATTCGTTGCCGGCCAGTCTTCCTCGAACGCGGACGCCCTGAAACGCGGTATCGAGCTGTTTGCCGATGGCCGCTACACCGAGGCGCTCCCCCTCTTCGATACCCTGTTCATGGATCCGGGAGCCGGGGCATACCGTGCCGAAGGCGCGTATTGGGCGGCGATGGCGCATATCGCTACCGGTGACGCCAAATCCGCCGACAAGGCGATCGATACCTTCCTGACATCCTTCCCGGGCCACGAAAGAAGTGCAGAGCTTGTGTACCAACGGGGACGCCTGGCTTTCCTCCTCAAGGACTATGAACGGGCGGTACAGGTACTCGCATCGTACGTCAGCTCCTATCCCAAAGGGGAATATCTGTCCGCCGCGATCTTCTGGTCAGCTGAATCGTTGTACGCCCTTGGCCGCATTCCCGATGCGGAGAAGCTGTACCGTACCGTTGTCGAGCGCTATCCTGAAAGCGTCAAGGCGGAGGCAGCCCGCTACCGGCTGGCTCTCGTACAGTTCAAGTATCGCGAGGACGAGCTGTTGACCCTGCTCAAGTGGAGTCACGAAGAGTCCCTGAGGATAATCGAGGAATTCCAGCGTCGCGAGAAAGCGTACGAACAGGCGCTTGCGGTCTACCAGAAGCGCTACGGCGAGGCCCAGATGGGTACCGTCGCGGCACAGACGACGCTCGAGGAACAGATAGCCGCCCTCAAGAGATCGATGGATGACATGGCGAGCCGGCTTCAGGAAAAGGATGTGCGGGTTGCCGAACTCGAGGCCGCCCTTTCGTCAGCCTCCAGCGAGCCTTCAACGGCGACCGCGATGGCTGGTCCCGTTGGCGCGGACGCAGAACTCCTCGCGATGAAAGAGCAGACCCTGTCCCTCATAGAATTCTATCTTGAGAAGCTGTCCGGCGACAAGGCCGCGGAGGGAACCAAATGAAGCGCATCATAGCGGCCCTCGTTCTCTCGTGCATCGCCGCTGCCTCGGTTTCCGCAATCGAGCTAAAAAATGGACGGATCAAGCTGGTCCTGGACGAGCGCACCGGTCATTTCGCCCTGTATTACCTGGTCGACGTGACCAAGAATCAGTATCGGGCCCTGCTGTACGACCAGGAAACCAGGACCACGTTTCCGACGCTGTATCTCGATCAGAAAACCTACAAGCTCGGCGACGCATCCGAATTCAAGGTAAGCGCATCCGCGCGCGGCCCGTTGAATTACGTTATTGAGTACCGGTCAGCCACCTGCGTGGTACGGCAGATATTCGGTTTCTCGGCGTCTGCCGGCTCGCCGATGAGCGATGGCCTCAAGATAAGCTTCGAAATAGAGAACATATCCGAACGCGATATCGTCGTCGGCCTGCGATACCTGTTCGATACTTGGCTTGGTGAAAAGAGCGGCAAT
>SPCK01000050.1 GCA_004525355.1 Spirochaetales bacterium | reverse complement strand
CCGGCAGGAATAAAATACATGTTTGCTACAACATGCTCAAAACCTGATGTTACAAAAGCCATAATCGGGAAAAATATCGCCAACACTTTTCCGGCGATATCCTGTGCTGCAATTGCCATCATTACTGTTATACAGACTAGAAAGTTACAACCGATTGCCCTGAAAAAAAATGCCACATTATGGTTTATTCCGCCGGAAACCACAGCAACTTTATCGTAAGCTATACATATTGCTGTTCCGCCGACATTACCTGCGAGAAGTCCAGAACCCCATGCAATGATGAGCGCAAGAATAATTGATCCAACCAGGTTTGCAGTGAAAACGGTTATCCAGTTTCGGAGCAGCTTGCCGAAAGAGATCTTCTTTTCACAGAGTGCAACAGTCATCAGATTGTTGCCGGTAAAAAGCTCTGACCCGGGGATAATAACCATCATCAGTCCAACAGAAAAAACTGCGCCGATAAAGAACTTTTTTAATCCAAACAGAGCAGCTTCGCCACCGATCGTCCAGCCTGTAGCTACTACTGTTGCAAGGTGAGCGGCAAGTCCGATAAAAACACCTGCAAGTATGCCTAGACCGATCATCTTCCCTATAGAAAGGGAAGCCTTTTTTTCACCGACTCCTATAAGAGCCGTAGACAGCTCTGCCGGTGCCAAAAAATTTGCCATTATATACCTCCCTGTGGTACTGCATTCAAATGAGAGATAGTGGAACTGTCATCCAGACTGATCTGAATCACCGTTCCCATGATGGCTATCAGCCATCGGTTGACAGTATTTGTGTTGGTACTGCTCATTTCGCCTTCTCTCCTTGTCGTTCGATTCTAGTTCGCTACCTTTTCGATGTGCACCGCACATGCTTTGAATTCTGGTATCTTCGCGATCGGGTCAATCACATTATTGGTGAGGATGTTCGCCGCCGCTTCCTTGTAGTGGAATGGTATGAAAATACTGCCTTGAGCGACAATATCCGTCTGACGAACGGCAATCTTGATGCTGCCGCGGCGTGAGCTTACGCGCACGATATCACCGTGTGCTATGCCCAGCGCGACGCAGTCGGCATCGCACATCTCCACGTAGGCATTCGGTGCGAATTGCGGCAGTGCCACTGTGCGTCCCGACATGGAGGCGGTATGGTAATGGTACAGATTTCGGCCGGTACTCAAGACAAAGGGGTAGTCCTTGTCGGGCATTTCCTTGGGAGGAACGTGCTCCAGCGCGGAGAAGAGACCTTTGCCGCGCGTGAACTTACCATCCTTATGGAGGAACTTGGTTCCGGGATGCTCAGCGTTGGGGCAGGGCCACTGGATCTTCTCGCCAGCGGCTAGTCGTTCCGCCGTAATCCCGCCGTACTGTGGCGTAAGCGCGTTCACCTCACGCAGGATGTCGTTGGCACTGCTGTAGTCCCAGTGCTCGCCCAAGGCATTGGCCAGTGCCTGGATGATCATCGCATCATCGCGGGCCTCTCCTGGCCCATCCAGGATCTTGACCAGTGGCAGAACGCGACGCTCGGTATTCGTGTAGGTTCCGTTCTTCTCGACAAAGGCGGTGGCGGGGAAAACAACGTCGGCAAGTTCGGCTGTCGGCGTGAGGAAGATGTCCTGCACCACGAGGAAATCGACATGCTCGAGACTTTCCTTTACGTGGTTGAGGTCGGGGTCTGACATCATGGGATTCTCTCCCATGATGTACAAGCCCTTGATTTTACCCGAATGTGCGTCGCGCATGATCTCCGTGACTGTCAACCCGACCTTGTCGGGTAGATTGGGCCGTTTCCAGGCAGCCTCGAACTTGGCGCGAATAGCCGGATCGTCTATCTTCTGGTAGCCTGGGAAGAGGTTCGGCAAAGCTCCCATATCGCAGGCGCCCTGTACGTTGCCCTGGCCCCGCAAGGGATTGACGCCCGTACTCTCGCGTCCGATCTGCCCCGTTATCATCGCCAGGTTGGCCATCGACTTGACGTTGGCAGTCCCGTGTGCATGCTGGGTGATACCCATGGCGTAGACTATGGAGGCCGTTCCCGCCGTTGCGTACAGTCGGGCCGCTTCGATCAGGGAGTCGGCCGGGATGCTCGTGATGCCTTCGACCGTCTTCGGATCGTATTTTTTTACGATCTCCCACATGGCTTCGAAACCTTCGGTGTTATTCTGGATGAATTCCTGGTTCGCCCAGCCATTGGCGATCATCGCGTTCATCATGCCGTTGGCTACCGCGATATCCGTGCCGTTCTTCTGGCGCAACCACAGGGTCGCGTATCGGACAAGCTCGATCTTGCGCGGGTCGATGACGATAAGCTTGGCATTGTTGAAAAGCACCGCGCGTTTAATGAAGGTTGCTATGACCGGGTGCGTCTCGGTGGTATTGGATCCTGTGACGATGATGACGTTGGCATGTTCGAGTTCCGCGGCCGAGTTGGTCATGGCGCCCGAACCCAATGTCGAAGCCAAACCAGCCACGGTGGAAGAATGGCAAAGGCGGGCGCAGTGGTCGACGTTGTTCGTGCCTATGACCGCGCGCATGAATTTCTGGAACACGAAGTTTTCTTCGTTCGTGCAACGCGCTGACGAAAGTCCCGCAAGGGCGTCAGGACCGTTAGCCTTCTTGATCTCCGCGAAACGCTTTGCCGTATAATCGATGGCTTCCGACCACTCGACCTCTACCAGTTTGCCGTCTTTGCGAACAAGCGGTTTCGTCAGGCGGTCGGGGTGGTTGACGAAGTCCAGGCCAAAGCGGCCTTTGACGCACGACGATCCTTGATTTGGTATTAAATCCGCACCTTTGACCTTGGCGATCTTACCATCCTTGATCCAGAGTTCGAGCTGGCAGCCGACACCGCAGTAGGCGCAGGTGGTGACCATTTTTTTCTGGATGTCCTTCGCCTTCACCCTCTCTCCGTATACCGGCTTCTCCATCAGGGCGCCAACAGGGCAATTTTGGACACATTCTCCACAACCGTCGCACTCCGAACCCGACCATAAGGCGGCTCCTGCAACGACATGGCTGTGGATGCCCCGATGGGCAAAGCTCAAGACACCTTTTCCCTGGATCTCCAGGCAAGCTTTGACGCAGCGCGCGCACTTGATGCACTTGGATGATTCGTACAGAAGTACCGGTGACGATGAGTCGGGTGTCTGGAGTATGTCTTTCCAGATGGGATCGAACTTGCGCTTGGGGCTGTCCAAACCGTAGCGGAAAGCCAGATCCTGCAATTGGCAGTCTCCGTCGCGTTCGCAGGTGATGCAGTCATCGTTGTGTTCCGAAAGCAGAACATCGACCAGCATCGCGCGGGTTTCCTCAAGCTGTTGGTCAAAGGCCGTGACTTTCATCCCGTCTTCCACTTTGACGAGGCAGGATGGAGTCATGGCGGGGCGCCCCTCGATCTTGACCATGCAAAGCCGGCAGTCACCGGTGGGTGTGATTTTCTCGTAGAAACATAAACCGGGAATATTGAAACCGTTGTCCCTGGCCACTTTAAGCAGGTTTGCGCCTTTTTCGGCCTTGATTTCTTTTCCGTCGATCCAGATCGTTATCGTTTCCGACATGAATGCCTCCCTTAGGATACCTGATTATGGCTGACGGCCAGTACGAACTCGTCCCTGAAATTCTCGATGGCGCTCTTGACTGGCGTGATCACCGATTGTCCCAGAGGGCAAAGTGAGGATCGCCACATCAATTCAGCCAAGCTCATCATGGTGTCGATGTCCTCGACCTGCCCCTTGCCCTCGCGTACATTCCAGGCAAGCTGGAGGAGTTGGTGAGTACCGACCCGGCAGGGAGCACATTGGCCGCATGATTCGTGGGCATAGAACTTGAGAATGGAGAAGAGCATGTCGGGTATCGACGCCTCCTCGTTCATCACCAAAACGGCGCCCGAGCCGAGTACCGCCTTGTTCTCTTTCAGACTTTCCAAATCCATATGCACGTCGAGCAGTTTCTCTGACAGGAATACCCCTGATGCTCCGCCCAGCAGTGCCGCCTTGAATTTCTTGCCGCCGGAAATGCCGCCGCCGTAGGAGAAGATTATCTCGCGCAGTGGTGTGCCCATCTCCACTTCGATCAATCCGGGGGATTCGATATGGCCAAGGATGGTAAACACCTTTGTGCCCGGGCACATTTCGGTACCCATGGTATGGAACCATTCGCTACCCTGCGTGATGATTTGTGGAATATTGGCCAACGTCTCGACATTGTTGACCGCGGTAGGCTTTTGCCACAGGCCGTTGGTGACAGGGTAGGGCGGTTTGACGCGGGGATTGCCGCGTTTGCCCTCAAGCGATTCTATCAGGGCCGTCTCGTCGCCACAGATGTAGGCGCCGGCGCCTTTCTTTATTTCCAGGTCGAAGGAAAAACCTGTTTCAAGTATGTTCGCCCCAAGCAGGCTAAACTCGCGGGCCTGGTCCATGGCTTTCTGCATGCGTTCAATCGACAGACCGTATTCACCGCGGATATAGACGAAACCCTTGGTGGCGCCGATCGCATATCCGGCGATGACCATGGCCTCTATCAGCTTGTGCGGATCGCCTTCCAGGATCAGTCGGTCCTTGAAGGTCCCTGGTTCTCCCTCATCAGCGTTGCAAATGATGTACTTTTGGTCACCCACCGCATTCCGCGTGGCCTCCCATTTTATTCCGGTCGGGAAACCGGCGCCGCCGCGGCCGCGCAGTCCCGACTTCTTGACCGTATCGATGATCGCCTCTGGCGTGATTTTTTCGCCAAAAATTTTCTCCAAGGCGCTATATCCACCAGCCGCCAGCACTTCGCGAATGTTGTCTGGGGCGATTTTCCATGACTTGTCGAGCACCACCCGCTTCTGTTGCCGGGTCAGCCCGGTATTGTGCAGTGATTTCATGCCCGCCTGGATGTCCAGGGTGCGGTGCTTGATGCCCGGCGGGATATGCCCCTTGAGCAGGTGCTCGTCCACTATCAGCGTTACATCGCCCGGGCGCACATTGGTATAATAGATGCGCTCCGGGTAGACCACCAGGATGACTCCCTTGTCCTGAATGCCGACCGTGCCGGATTCGACGACCTTCACTTCCTTTTCAAGACCCTTTTGCAGGATTGCCTGCTCCAACTTTCTCTTGACTTCGAATACCCCGGCCTGGACGGTCCCTTCGTCCACCGGCACCAGGATGTGGGTGCGGTAGATGCTCATTTCACCCTCCTTAAGTCTTCGATGATCTCGAGTATTCGCGAAACCGTCAGGTTGCCATAGACCTCGTCGTTGATCATCATGGCTGGGGCTACGCCGCATACCCCGAGACAGGAGGACATTTCAAGGGTGAACTGGCCATCGGCGGTGGTTTCGCCGAAACCGACTCCCAGCACTTCGATCAGCTCTCTGGAAACATCGGTCGAGCCGAGCAGGTGGCAGGGTGGGGACTGACAGACGCGTACGATGTAGCGCCCGCGCGGTTTGAGGCTGAACATGGTATAGAAGGTGGCTACGCCGTATACGTAGCCGATGGGCACACCCAGGTACTTGGCCACAGCGTCCATGCTGCCCGGGGTCAGATAGTGCTGCTCATTGGCATCCTGCAGGTCATGCAACAAGCCCAGCAGGTTGTCCGTGCTCTTTTCGTATTTCTGCAGTATCGCTTGCATGTTCATGTCGCTCCTCACAGCATTGCTTCGATCGGCGGTGCGCTCTCTTTTACTGGCATCAGCTCCACCGTTTGGTTTCGGTCGCAGTGCAGACAGCGGCGCGCTTCCTCCATGGCCTCCTCGAGGGAGAGGCCGCGGTTGACCTCCATGGCCATTTTGGCTATGCGGCTCTCCGCTTGTTCCAGATGCGGCTTGTAGCGAGGTAGGGGTTTCAGGTAGGCCTCCTCGTCATACGACACCAGCACCGATTTGCGTTCGTGGTCGAACAGGCGGCCCTCATAGCCCAGGTACTTGTCGATGTGTATGGCCGCCAGACGTCCCTGGGCCACGCTTTCGATGACCGTGGACGGATTGATGGCGTCGCCGCCGGCAAACACGCCAGGTACATTGGTGGCTCCGGTCCGCGGATCGATTGCAATGTGGCCGCGACGGTCAAGGTTGAGCTTGCCGCCGGTCAGGCCGAGGCTGAGTTTCTGGCCCAGGCAGGGGATGATCAGGTTGGCGCGTATGCTGTACTCGCTGCCATTCACCGGAATCGGCCTGCGCCGGCCGGAATCGTCGAAGTCGCCGAGCTCGGTCTTGATGCAACGGATGCCGCTTGCCTTACCTCCGCTTTCGAGGATGCGCAGCGGGTTGGAAAGGAAGTCCATCTCGATTCGCTCTTCCTCGGCATCGACAACCTCATCGAGCTGTGCAGGCATTTCGGTGCGGGTACGGCGGTAGACGATGCGTACGTTGTGAGCGCCCAGGCGTTTCGCGGAACGTGCGGCATCCATGGCCGTTGAACCGCCGCCGACCACTACCACGTCGTCGCCTACCTCCAGAAGCTGCCCGAGGTTGACCTGGCGCAGGAAGTCGATGCCGCTGATAACGCCGGGCAAGTCAGAGCCCTCGACGTTCAGTGGCTGCGACTGATGGGCGCCGGTGCCGATGAAGACGGCCTTGAAACCCTGGTCCATCAGCGCTTCGATGGAACTGACGGGTGATCCGAGGCGGATCTCCACTCCGGCGCGCTCTATGACGGATATTTCGGCGTCCAGCTTGTCCTTGGGCAGACGGTAATCCGGGATGCCCACCTTCATCATGCCGCCTGCCACCGGCAGGGCCTCGAAGACCACCGGCAGGTAGCCCATCCGGGTCAGGTAGAAAGCACAGGACAGGCCGGCTGGACCGGCGCCGACGATGGCTATGCGCTCCTTCTTCGGCTTTTTGGGCGGGGTAAAGCCCATGCCCTGCTCAATGGCCCAGTCAGCGAACAAGCGCTTGACCTCGCGGATGGCGATCGCCTCGTCGTATTTGCCGCGGGCGCACTTCTTCTCGCAGAAGGCGGGGCAGACCCGTGCGCAGACGATCGGGAAAGGATTGTGCTCCATGTGGTTGAAGTAGGCGTCCATCAGCCGGCCGTCACCCATGTAGGAGATATACGTGGCCGCGTCGACATTGGACGGGCAGGCGTTTTCGCAAGGCGCGTTGAAGAGCGCCGCGCATACGCCGGCTGAGCATTTCTTGTCGCGGATATGCTCGATGTACTCATTCTTGAAATATTTGAGCGTGGATATGACAGGATTGGGCGCGGCCTGGCCGAGACCGCACAGCGAGGTCGCACGCACGGTGTAGGCGAGCGCTTCCAGCTTTTCCAGGTCGGCCATGGTGCCTGTCCCGTTCGTTATCTTTTCTAGCAGGTCGTACATGTGTTTGAGGCCGACACGGCAGGGTACGCACTGGCCACAGGACTCCTCGAGAGTGAACTCCAGGAAGTATTTGGCCATGTTGACCATGCAGGAGTCTTCGTCGAGCACTATCAGTCCGCCGGAGCCCATGATGGAGCCGAGCTGCTTGAGCGATTCATAATCTATAGGGGAATTCAGGTACTTGGCCGGAATGCATCCGCCCGATGGTCCGCCGGTCTGGACAGCTTTGAAAGCCTTGCCATTTGGAATGCCGCCGCCGATTTCGAAGACGAGCTCTCCCAGGGTGATGCCCATCGGCACCTCGACGAGGCCGGTATTGACCACCTTGCCCGACAGGGCGAAGACCTTGGTGCCCTTGCTCTTTTCGGTACCGATTGCGGTGAACCAGTCGACGCCGTTGTTGAAGATATGACGAATCGTCGCCAGCGTCTCGACGTTGTTGATGACCGTCGGTTTGCCCCACAGGCCATGCAAGGCCGGGTAGGGCGGTTTGGGCCGAGGTTGCCCCCGCTTGCCCTCGAGGGAGGCGATAAGCGCCGTTTCCTCACCGCAGACGAAGGCACCCGCGCCCATGCGCATCTCGATGTCGAAATCGAAGCCAGTCTCGAAAATGTGCTTTCCGAGCATGCCCAAGTCGCGGGCTTGCTGGATGGCCACGGTCAACCGCGCGATGGCCAAGGGATACTCGGCGCGCACGTAGATGAAGCCCTTGTTGGCGCCGATTGCATAGCCGGCGATGGCCATGCCTTCGATCACCGTGTGTGGATCGCCTTCCAGCACGGCGCGGTCCATGAAAGCACCAGGGTCGCCTTCGTCCGCGTTGCAGATGACGTATTTCTGGTCGCTCTCGTTTTGGAGCGTAAATTTCCACTTGAGGCCCGTCGGGAAACCTGCGCCGCCGCGGCCGCCCAGGCCGGATTTCTCGACGGTAGCAGCTGCCTCTGCCGGCGTCATCGTGGTTATCACCGTGCCCAGGGCCTCGTAGCCCCGTTGGCCGATGTACTCCTCGATATTCTCGGGGTCAATCCTGCCACAGTTGGAAAGAACGATTTTTTTCTGCTTCTCGAAGAACGGCACTTGCTTATTCTGTTCGACGATCTTGCGCGCTTCGGGAGCCAGCCACAGAAGGTCCTGTATTGGCCTTCCTTTCAGGAAATGCTCATCGACGATGCGCGTCGCATCCTGTTCCTTCAACTTTATATAGAAGGAACCATCGGGATAGACCACCATTACCGGTCCCAGTTCGCAAGGACCCATGCAACCCGTCTCTACGACGTTGATCTCCTCGTTCAGACCCTTGTCTTCGATCGCCTGCAGCAGATGCTTCTTGAATTCATGGCTCTGCGACGAAATGCAGGCGCCTCCACCGCATATCAGGACATCCAGACGCTTTTTCATGACGCCCTCGCCTTAACTGTTGACTTCGATGACATTGTCGGAAACGGGGTTGCCATTGACAACGTGCTCGGCCACGATCTTGCGAGCGATGTCGACAGAGACGTTACCGTAAACGACCGTAGGCTTGCCCTCCTCGAAGACGGAGACCACTGGCTCGTAGGAACTCAAGCCCCGTTCTCCGGCCTGACTGACAATGACGTCCTTCAGCTCACGCTTGGCCACTTCGTCCAGCAATGTTTTCAGAGTCTCGCGAGCACCGGCGGCGATGCCGCTGGTGCCCATGCCCACTACCACCTTGATGCGCGCCTTGCCGTCGCGCAGGAACATTTCCTTCTCCGTCTTTTCGCGTATCTTGCGTAGTTCCTCGAGTTTCATATAGGCCTCCTTCGAAATATCAGTTTACCGTTTGTTTGTTGCGCAAATCCTTCAGTATCTGAATGGATTTTTGCGGATTGAGCCGGCCGTAAACCTCTTCGTCGACCATCATCACCGGAGCCAGGCCGCAGGCGCCGAAGCAGCGCGCGGTCGATAGAGTCAAGAAACGGTCTTTGGTAGTACCGCCCACGCGAATGCCCAGTTCCTTCTCCATGGCCTTGAGAATCTCGGAAGCACCCTTGACGTGGCAAGCGGTGCCAAGGCAGATGTTGACGATGTGGTCGCCGATCGGCTCGGTACGAAAGAAGTTATAGAAGGTGACCACGCCATACACCTCCGCATGAGGAAGACGCATCTCCAGAGCCACGAAATGCTGGACTTCCTGCGGCAGGTAGCCGAAGATTTTCTGTGCGCGGTGCAACACCTGGATCAAAGGGCCGGGCGTCTGACGGTTTTCCTCGATGAAACTTTTCAGCTCCCTATATTCGGCATTGTCAGGAATATGAATCTGTTGCGTCTCCACGAATACCTCCTG
Organism: Spirochaetales bacterium; assembly: GCA_004525355.1. Lineage (GTDB taxonomy): Bacteria > Spirochaetota > Spirochaetia > Treponematales > UBA12059 > UBA5200. The sequence goes on along the minus strand of SPCK01000050.1, from coordinate 332 downwards.
GTCGTCTATGGTGTATCGGTTATCTTGATCGATAGTCATGTGGAAGGGTGCAGCAGGTTGAACAATCGACCGCAGAGATCGAACGAGTCGGTATCCCCCTGGAGCATGAAGATGCCTTCCTTGCTGGCCCGTTCCAGCACATTCGCATCGGGAGTACTATCGCGGGGCAAGAGAATGGCGGCTACTTTCTTCAATTGCGCAACCGCGATGATGTTCAGGTGCCGCTGGACGGTAATCCAAATATGACCTTCCTCGACGTTGCCGATAACGTCGGAAAGGAGATCTGCAACATATCCGCCGGTTACGGGGCAATCATTCCCCTTGGCCAGGAT
>SPCK01000395.1 GCA_004525355.1 Spirochaetales bacterium | reverse complement strand
CAATTCGCCGAGCATGCCAGCGAGTGCGGGGAAGGGGCCTGAGCCGAAATCCAGGATTGAGGCTCCCTTTCGCGCAAATGGTACGATAAAGTGCTGGATAAAATCCTGTAGCCATGCACGGTACCTCGGATTGGCCGGGTCATTGTTGTGCAACAGGTAGCGGGCGCGTTCCGCTTCGGCGCCGGGTACAAGGTCTCGCCTGAGTTGGCTATAGGCGCAGCCGGGGCACGATTGGTATCGGGAAAGTTCGCCGCTTTCGGCCATCGCCACGGCGGGACCGCCGCACAGTCTGCATGTCACGAATCGCAGTATACCTGCGGTCGGTACCGGGGCCAAGCCTTCTCCCACGCGAGGAAGCCTGGAACCGGCCACTGAATTCGCGTGCTTGACATTTATTGACTTGGTGTTTAATTTGGAAACGAGCGCTTGGATCCGGTAAACGGACCGAGACGCGAGGTGAACCATGCTTTTTGTCTCCGGTTCGGCTTCATTGGTGTCTTCATGGCCCTGATCGAGGTTCGTTCCCTTACATTCAGCTATCCGACGTCAGCGGCACCCGTCCTCAGCGGGATCGACCTGTCCATTGAGGCGGGTGAATATGTCGCCGTGGTCGGCGCCAACGGTTCGGGCAAGAGTACGCTGGCCCGTTGCCTGAATGGGCTTCTTAAACCCCCTGTCGGATCGGTCAACATCGGCGGTTTCGATCCGGCCCTGCCGAACCAAGTCTTCGATGTTCGCAAGCAGCTTTCCCTGGTGTTTCAATCTCCGCCCGACCAGATAGTCGCCTCCGTCGTGGAAGAGGATGTCGCCTTCGGCCTGGAGAACCTCGGTATACCAAAGCCGGAGATGGATCGCAGGGTCGACCGGGCTTTGACCGTTACCGGTCTGCTCTCTGAGCGCAGGCGCCCGCCTCGTTTTCTGTCGGCCGGCCAGCAGCAGCGCCTGGCGCTTGCTGGCGCCCTCGCCATGGAACCAGGCTGTATCGTTTTCGACGAGGCGACGGCCATGATCGACCCCGCTGGCCGGGTAGCCATTCTCGATCTGATGGACGAGCTTGCTGGTAGCGGTACATCCATTGTCCACATAACCCATGACATGGCGGAAGCCGCACGAGCCTCCCGTATCGTCGTTCTGGCTGCGGGTAAGATCGCGCATGACGGCTCGGCCGTATCACTGTTCTCGCGTCACGACTTGATTTCGCTTGGCTTGGAAGCGCCCGAGTCCATGGTCATCGCGCGTGCGCTTGGGTTGCCGGCGGTTCCCGGAGAGAGCGCGCGCTCGCTGGGTCTACGAATCGCCGCTGGATTGCCCGGCATCCGGGCGCGTGGTGACGCTGGCCTGCCCGAATCCGATACACCTGTCGCCAAAGCAACACGCGCCGTTTCGAGTGCGGGGGCGGACGACACCGCGTCGGCTGCGTACCGAGTACAGGAAGCGGCATTCACCTATCTGGCAGGTACCGCCAACGAGCGATCGGCTTTGACCGATATCAATCTGGTTGTCGGGCGCGGTACAACGCTTGCGGTGATAGGAGCGACTGGATCCGGTAAATCGACCTTGTTACAGATTCTTGCCGCCTTGGCCGCGCCGGCCGCCGGACATTCGTCAACCTTCGGGTTTGACATCTCTGACGCAAAAACGGATCTACGGACACTCCGCATGCGTTCTCCACTCGCTGTACAGCGCCCCGAAACCGCCATCTTTGAGCTTTACACGGGCGACGAGGTCGCCTTCGGTCCCCGGAACCAGGGGCTCACGGGAGAAGCGCTCGTCAAACGCGTGCGTACCGGCATGGAGTTGGTCGGACTGCCCTTCAAGGACTTCCGCGATATTCGCTGCCGCGCCCTATCCGGTGGACAGAAACGCCGCCTTGCCCTCGCCTCAATACTCTCCATGGATCCTGATGGATTGGTCCTGGACGAACCGGATTCGGCTCTCGACCCGGTATCCCGTGAGTCGGTCATGGAGGCTATTTTCGATACTACCAGGAACGGCAAGACGCTCGTGTACTCCACGCATTCAATGGAAGAAGCCGTCAGAGCGGACAAGATCTGCGTCATGGTACGAGGCAGACTGGCAGCACTTGGCTCGCCGGCTGATATTTTCGGCGCCGATTGGGATGAGGAGTGGGGGCTGGGCAGACCCTTCACCGCCGAGGTGGCGTACGAGCTCCACAAGGCCGGGTTGGATCGTTTCACCGGTATAGTCAACGCGACGGACCTCCTGCGCGCCGTCCGCGCCGCGCCGTCGGTCGCCTCCGATATCGCAGTCACCGGAGGCACCACTCGATGAAGAATATGGAATTCTTCCGTAACGTGTCGATCGGTCAGTACGTGGATGAAGACACTCCGGTACATCGGCTTGCGCCTGCGACCAAGTATCTGTGGCTGCTCGCCTTGCTGACTCCGGCCAGCTTGGCCCGTTCCACGCTCTCAGTGATGGTGCTTGCGGCAAGCTCGCTCGTTTTCGCCCTGGTGGCGCGTGTCCGGCCTTTATTCCTCTTGCGGGGCTTCCTGCCGGTCATGCCCATCCTGCTCATCGCGGCTGTCCTGCAAGTGGCGTTCACCAGGCCTGGCGACAATAGCCTCGTGCTGATCGCCCTCGGACCTCTTTCCTTGAGTGCTCTTGAAGCCCGGGCGGTACTCGGCATGGCTGCGCGTTTCGTGACGATGATGCTGTCATTGGGATTGTTCACATCGGTAATAACCGAAGGGGACACGGCCAGGGGCAT
>SPCK01000184.1 GCA_004525355.1 Spirochaetales bacterium | reverse complement strand
GCTTGACAGTGAACCCCTCCCGACCTAACCTTTCGCCGTCGCGCTCATGCGCAGATCATGAAACCGCGCCGGGCAACCGGGGTTTCCGGCGCAGGAGGACACTACATGAAACGTTTTCTCGCAACCGCGATCCTTTTGGCGCTCGTCCTGGCGCAGCCGGCATTCGCGGACGGCACGCCCATCGCCGGGCTGAGCCGTTACCGGCTGGACAACGGCCTCGAACTCTTCGTCCTGGAGAATCACCAGGTACCGCTGGCCCGTATCCAGATCACCTTTCGCTGCGGATCGATCACCCAGAAGCCGGAAACAGCGGGTCTGTTCCACTTCTACGAGCACATGCTCTTCAAGGGAAATTCGCGTTACCGGACGGAAACCGAGTTCTCCGCCGCCATGACCGACCTGGGCGTGGCCGAATGGAACGGCGGCACATCCACCGAGTACGTCACCTACTACTTCACCGTACCCTCGAACAAGACCGAAGCTGGCCTGGAATTCTGGTCTTACGCGATGCGCGAGCCCCTGTTCGACGCCGGGGAGCTCGAGGTCGAGAAGGGCGTGGTCTCCAACGAGATCAACGGCTACCTGTCCGACCCCGACCACGTGTATTCTGCGGCCATGGACAGGCTGCTCTTCTCGAAATACCCTTGGCGACGCGACGTCGGCGGCTATGAGAAAATCATCCGCTCGGCCACGGTCGACACCATGCGGTCCATCCAGTCCACATACTATCTGCCCAACAACGCGGCTCTCTTCGTCGGCGGGGACGTCGATCCCCAGGCGGTATTCGCTTTGGTCAACAAATGGTATGGCATGTGGAAGCGCGATGCCGACCCTTGGAAGTCTCCCGCCCCGGCTCATCCCTCGCCCGGCCTGAAGAAGACCGCCTACGTCGTCTACCCCGACGAATCCCTTCCCAAGGGTATAGGCTACGTCGAGATGCGCATGCGCGGTCCAGACGTACTCGCGGACCCGAAGGCCACCTATGCCGCCGACGTCTGGGGCTACCTTCTGCAGAATCCCGACGGGCGGTTCAAGAGCGAGGTCTACGACAAGGTCCCCGCCCTGTACGACAAGGATTATACGGCCGCCTACTATTATACGCAGCGCGACGGTGGGCAGATCTTCTTCTCCACGTACCTGATGATTGATGCCGCCAACGCTCCCCTGGCCGATCGGGCAAAGACCTTCTTCAGGAAGGTAGTCCGGGATGACGAGGTGCAGGCCATGGTACACGAGGATTCCTACTTCGCGTCGGATGAATTCGGCACCGTGAAGCAGAAAATGGAGGACGAGCAGATCCTGTCCCTCGAAACCCCCGAAAAATTCATCGAAACGCTGTCGTTCTGGTGGTCCGTCGCGTCCACGGACTATTTCTTCGGGTATGTCCCGTCCATGAAAAAGGTTGCGCCTGCCGATATCGCCGCCTTCCTCGATACCTACGTGCTGAAGAACGTCGAAATCGTGGCGCTCAGGGTCAACCCCGCCGACTTCACTGAAGAGAAGGACTCCCTGCTTGCCGCGGGCTTCACGGTCGTCAGTCCCGAGAACGCCTTCTGGTGGAGGGTCGAATGATGAAAGGGATTACTGCCATGAATTACCGCGACAGGTGCCATCGTGCCCTGACCGCCCCGACCGCCGTTTTGCTGGCGGTCCTTGCCGCTTCCTGCGCCGGTTCTCCGGCTGTCGGCCCACTGGTCGTCGCCACGTCCGCACCTGTGACTGCCGTCGCGCAACCTGTGGATATATACGCAGACTGGAGCCTGCCCACAGAGTCCGTATCCGTATGGACCATGCCGGACAAGCCTGGCTCATACATGCAGGCGAACCTGGCTGCAATCGAGACCAGGACGCTGTCCAATGGCGTTACGCTCATCATCAAGAAAAACCCGGCCAATCGGGTGTTTTCTCTGAAAGTAGCATTCAAGGGCGGCGTCGCGCTTACGCCCACGGGCAAGGCCGGCATAGAGGCCATGACCCTGGCGCTCATGGCCAGGGGCTCGCAGAAGTACTCGTACCAGGATCTCCAGCGTATCCAGTACGAGAAATCCAGTTCGATCGGTTATACCTCCGCGGGTTACGACTGGTCGAGCTTCGACCTCAACACCATCGATAAATACTGGGACGAGATGTTCGCCATCTTCGCCGACTGCGTGCTCAGGCCCGCCTTCGACTCGTCGCAATTCAACCTGGTGCAGAACGATTTCCGCGTGATCGTACAAAAAAGCCTGGCCGACCCCTACAACTACGCCGTTTCCAAGCTGCATGAAAAGATCTTCGTCGGGCACCCCTACGAGGAGGATTTCGCCGGCACCCCGGCTTCCATATCGGCCATGACCCTCGCTGACCTCATTGAATATTACACGACGACCATGTCGGCCGACCGTATGGCCGTTGTGGCCGTTGGCAACTTTGATGCCGACAAGCTGACCGCGGCGCTCAACGCGACCATCGGCACAATTCCGCGCAGGGCCATCGCGGTACCATCGGTCCCTCGCCGTGAAGCCAAACCGGCCGTGTACCTCGAAAAGTTCGACAAGTCCAAGGGGATCGCCTACGTGCGCGGCGATTATCCCATCGCGGATATCAAGAGCCCCGATTTCCCGACCCTCCAGTTGGCCTACTCGATGCTGAACGAGCTGTTGTTCTCCATCGTGCGGACCGACCACGGCGCCTGCTACTCGACCTGGGCAAATGCCCATGGGTTCCTAGATTCCTACGGCTCGCTGGTGGTCTACAAGACCGACCAGCCGGGTGCGGTCAAGGGCTGGCTGGACGAGTCCATAGCGCTCCTGGCGTCGGGCAAGACGCTCAACCTCAAGGGCGGCGACCAGAAGTACGCGCCCATCGCCCAGACCATCGAAGCGTACAAGGCCAAGTACGTCAATGCGTTCTACGGCAACCAGCAGACCAACGCGGAGATGGCCGCACAGTTGGCATCCAGCCTGGTGTACTTCGGGGACGCGGTTGAGTACCTGAAATTCATCGACAAGATACAAGCCATCAGTGCCGAGGATGTCGTCGCGGCGGTCAAGGCCTACGTCGTCGCTGCCCCGGTCTCCTGGATCGTGGTGGGAGACGCGGCCATGCTGAACAAGGTGGACAAGGCCGCCTACCTTGGATTTACCGGAACCGTAGAGTAGTAGCGCCACGCCGGGTGGTTCATTCCACCCGGCGTATTTTCTGGATCGACGGGACGTTGCGCAGATTCCGCTCGACGACCCTGGCGTCCTCGACCCTGATGAAAGCCATCGTGAAGGAGCCGGTCAAGCCGTCGCGCTCCTGCTCGAGCCTGCCTTCCATCAGCCTGCCGTTGTTCTTCTTGGCGGCATTCTCTATTTCCGAGAACAGGTCGGCGGATTTTTTCGCCCAGACCCTGTAGCGGCGAACCAGGCCGGGCGATATTTCCCAGCTGACCTCGACGCGCCGTTCGGCGAACTCGTTGATGCCGGGCAAATTCCTGCACGAGGCGCGATGGACGATGATGCCCCTCCCCCGGGAAACGTATCCGACTATACGGTCGCCCACGCTCGGCTTGCAGCAACCGGCGAAGCGGACCATCAGGTTGCCCGCGCCGCTCACCCGCACGCCGGCCTTGTCGGTATCGGTCGCCTCGTTGGGACGATAGGGCCTGAAATCCATGACCGACGCCACCGAGGCTTCATGCTCCGTTCGGAGCACTTCCGTTTCAGGCTTGCGCTCTCCCGCCGGCTTGCCCTTCTCGTCGGCTCGATCGGCCTTTCCTTCCTTGTCCTCCCGCCGTTTCGCCACGACGTTCTTGTCGATGGCCATGACCTGCCCGTCGTTGACCAGCCACTGCCTGATCTTGTTCCTCGCCTTGGAAGTCTTGACGGCCTTCAGCCAGTTGAGATTGGGGCGTGCATTCGCACCAGTCATGATCTCGACGACCTGGGTATTCTTCAGGCGGGCGTCAAGCGGTACGATGGCTCCGTCGGCCTTGGCCGCGAGGGTACGGCTGCCCACGTCGGAATGTATCGCGTAGGCGAAATCCAGCGGCGTCGAACCCGCCGGCAGCTCGATGGCGTCGCCAAGGGGAGTGAAGACGAATATGGAATCCTTGAGCAGTTCCCGCTTGATATCCTCGAGGAATTCGGTGCCCGACGAGAGTATGGCATTCCAGTCCTTGAGCCGATTGATGATGGTCAGGTCATCGGGACGCACCGCCTCGTGGGTCGACCCTTTCTTGTAGAGCCAGTGCGAGGCGATACCGTACTCAGCCACCTTGTGCATGTCCCTGGTGCGTATCTGGATTTCAAGGAGGCTGCCGTCAAAGGACACGACCGTCGTGTGCAGGCTGCGGTAGCCGTTGGACTTGGGCATGGCAATGTAGTCCTTGAAACGTCCTTCGATCGGTTTCCACAATCGATGCACGATTCCTATCAATGCGTAGCACTCGCTCTCGGAATCGCACAACAACCTGAGTCCCGACAGGTCGTACATCTCGTCGGCTCCCTTGCCCCGCTTGCGCATCTTCTGGTAGATGGAATAGAAATGCTTCGCCCTGGCGTTGACCTCGACATCGATGTCCTCGGCACGAGCCGCGGTGATGATTTCCTCCGTCCCGCGCAAGAGAAATGCCTCCCGCTCGTCCTTCTTTCCGGCCACGATTCGCTTGATCTGGTCGAAGGCTTCACGGTTGATTTCCTTGAGCGCCAGATCCTCAAGCTCGTCCTTGAGCCAGCTGATACCGAGTCGATCCGCCAGCGGCGCGAAGATATCCAGGCACTCCGCGGCTATGCGCCTGCGGTCATCCTCCGGCAGCCATTTGAGCGTACGCATGTTGTCCAGTTTGTCGGCCAGCTTGACGATGATGACACGCAGATCCCGGGTCATGGCGAATAGCATCTTGCGGATGGTTTCGGCAGCCTGGAGGGTTTTATTCTTGGCTTTGAGGGAGGCAATACGCGCCAATTCGTCAACCAGCTCCGCCACGCGTGGGCCGAATCGTTCATCCACGTTGGGTCGGGTAGTCTTGCATTCCTCCATGGCATGGTGCAGGAGGCCCGCGATGACGCTGTCCGCATCCATACCCATGCCAGCCAGTATGGC
>SPCK01000258.1 GCA_004525355.1 Spirochaetales bacterium | reverse complement strand
TGGCAATCGGCGAACCACCTGCCACGCGTGGCTATACTCCAAGCGTTTTCGATTCCATGCCCAAGCTGCTTGAGCGTTCCGGGACGTCGGACAAGGGTTCCATTACGGGAATCTATACCATTCTCGTCGACGGAGACGATATGGACGAGCCGATTGCCGATACGGTGCGGGGAATCCTGGACGGCCATGTCGTCCTTTCCCGCAGGCTTGCGGAACATAACCATTATCCGGCGGTCGATGTACTAAAGTCGATATCGCGCCTGGCACCGTCGGTGACCGGCCCCCTGACGCAAAAAGCCATGGGCGCCGTGCGCAAGTTGATGGCCGTCTATGAAGAAGCCGAGGATATGGTCAATATCGGCGCCTACGTAAAAGGCTCGAATCCCGCTATTGACGAGGCTATCAGCAAGCATCAGGCCATCGAGGATTTCCTCGTGCAAGGGGTTGGACAGAAAGCGCCAATCAACGAGACCATCAAGGGTATCGGTGAGATCGCGGGGTTCGTCATTCCTCAATCAGAGATAATCGCCTTCGCTGAAACGCCTCGACGCGGACAGGCGAGTGCTCCCGGCACTGCAGGTCACCATGGTACACAAGCTCCCGTAGCCATTGAGGCGTCGAATGTCGATGCTCCGGCTGAGGAACGGGAGGCTTCAACGTGAGGCGCTTCCATTTCAAGCTGGACAAGGTACTGAAAGTACGCGAATTCACAAAACGCGCCGCGGAGGCAGAGCTTGCGCGCAAGGCTGGCGTCGTTGCCCTGCTGGAGCATGAACTCGAAGAAAACGCGGTATTGACCCTGTCGGCGGGCAGGCAGCGTTTCAGGCCCGGCGGAGCCGCAAGGGACTTCCTGGCGGCCGAGCGTTACGGGGTCAGGTTGACGCAGGCGCGGGAACGCCTGATGAAGGCCCTTGCGCGAGCGGAATTCGAGCGGGACAAGGCGCGGCAAACGTATGTCGAGGCATCGCGCGCCAGTGAACTCATACAGAAACTCAGAGAACGCGGGGAATCGGCGTATTACACGATCGCAAAGCGTGAAGAGACCAAGGTGTTGGACGAAGTAGCCGCTATCGCCAAGACGCGGGCACTAATGGGCGGCTGACAAACCGTGCGGACGGATTGTCAGCGACAACAAAATTGCAGCAATTGCGCAGCATAAAGAAACAAGGGCGAGCAATTGCGGGGGGTGTTGGCACAAGTACCGACTGTGCCGGCACCCTGTTGAACCTCCGGAGGGAGTCGTAGGCATGACAGGATTCGGAAAACAGCGCATATTCGGCAGGGTCGTGGTCATGCTCATCCTCATTCTCGCCTTGGTTATCGGAGGACTGTTCTGGTTCGATTTTCTGGGACTGATCGACGCCAAATCACTTTTCGCCCCAGCGCTTCGATTGGCCGGACTGCCCACCCGGACCGGCCAGGCTTTACCAGCAGAATTGCCGACCCTGCTGGATGACGAGCGCTTCGCCAAGCAGCTCGACGCGGTCGAGGCGCTCAGGCAGGAGCTTGACGCCAGGGTCCAGACTGCCTCGGAACGCGAGGCCGCCATCGAAGCGATGGCCCTGGAAGTGGAAGAACGGCAAAAAGCAATCGATGAACGGGAGAAATCGTTCAATAGCTTGACGGAACGGTACGACAATAGAAAGGCGAACGTCGAGCAGAACGCGCGGTACCTGACCGGCATGCCCCCAGCTGACGCTGTCGATATCCTGGCTTCCCTGGATGACCAGACGGCTATCGACGTGCTTCGGGCAGTGGAGGATCTGGCCGCGCAATCCGGCGAGGCTTCGGTGGTGGCGTATTGGCTTTCGTTGCTGCCTCCCGCAAGGGCGGCGGATCTCCAGCGAAAGATGAGCGTCAAACCTACAGCGTTGGAATAACGCGGTAGCGACACCGGGGACCCGGACGGCGGCTCGACGTGAAAGGAGTCCGTCGTCCATGTTGGCGATACCCATTCCTAAGGTTCAACCCGAGGGAAATCCCGCCGCTTCCGCCTCGACTATGAAGGCCGGAGCAGGGGCAAAATCCGACCGTGGCATCAAGGGCCCCTTCGCGGAGCTCCTGGCCTCGCTTCGTGCGCCAAAACCCGAAACCATTCGCGATGGCCAGGCAAGGCAGCTGTCGAAGAACGTAAACTCTGTACAAACCGCAAACAAAGAAAAACTACGCGTCGATACGTCTCGGGCTGAGGATTTGCGGCTCCTCCTGAACGCAACTCCAATGACGGAAAAATCGGCCAAGCAGGGGGCGCAGGAGAAAGCCAAAACCCGCGGCACCAAAGATGGCAGCGAATCGGGCGCAGCAGAACGTATGGCTTCCAGAAAAACTGCAGGCAAGGGCGATGCGGCGGCGGAGCTCGCCGTTCTGCAGAATACCAGTTCGCACGCTCTGATCAATCCGCGGGGGCCGCAAACCCGGCCGGACGAGGACAAGCCTGACTCATCGGTCCTGAATCGCAGAGATACTCGCAAAATGGGCACTGAGCGCTTTTCTGTCATCGATCTGCGGATGCGCGTTTCGGAAGCCGGCAACGGTAAGACCGAGAGCGTGAATCCACGACGCGAAGGAACGCATGAGCGGGTCGAATCCCCGGTACTGGCAAGGTCCGACCCGGGCGCCGGAAAAATGTCCGATGGTGACAGCCCCAAGGCCACGGCTCCGCCCGCCGGTTCGACCTCCTTCGCGGATACGCTTGCAGCCAGACTGCGTAGCGGGGCCACCGATATCGTCAGGGCCGCGCAGATAGTGCTCAAGGACGGTGACTTGGGACTGATTCGACTGCGCTTGGAGCCAGATACGCTGGGCGGCGTCAAGATAGAGCTGAAACTAGCCGAGAAACAAATAAGCGGAAGGATCATCGTGGAATCGGACTTGGCAGGCGATGCCTTCCGTTCATCGCTCGATTCCTTACGCGACGCGTTTTCCGCAAGCGGATTTGAGACGACCTCCCTTGAGGTGGAGGTTCGAAACGGAAATGGGCAGACGGCTTCCGGCAACGGTCGTGACGATGCTGATGGCGGGCCATTCTGGAGCGCCCGGTTGCGTGAACTTGAGGCGGCGGTGCCGCCCGCGAACGGATTCGGCGCCGATGGCGCCCTCAACCTGATTGTATGAACGGGTAAGGAGAGATCCCATGCAGATAGACATGAACTTGACCTCGGTTGACCTTGCGAAGACCCGAATGGCAGTGGATGCCTTCAACAAGACGCTTTCTGAAGGCAAAGTCACCAAGAACGAGCTGGACAAGGACGACTTCCTGAAGATCCTCATCACCCAGCTGCAGCACCAGGATCCCACCAACCCGATGCAGGACAAGGAGTTCATCGCGCAGATGGCCCAGTTCTCTTCGTTGGAGCAGATGACCAACATGGCATCGGGCTTCGGCAAGCTTTCCGGGGTACTTGCATCGAGCGAAGCGCAATCCCTGCTCGGGAAGAACGTAGAGATCACCGACGCAGAGAGTAGCGTCAACGGTAGAGTGGAGCAGGTTATCCGCGGGGAATTCCCCCTAGTCATGGTAAACGGAAAATTCTACGACCTGGAGCAAGTCTCCGTCGTAGCTGAATAAGGAGGCGCCGATATGATGCGCTCGCTCTACTCCGGCGTCGCCGGTCTCCAGAATCACCAGGTACGCATGGACGTCCTTGGTAATAACATCGCGAATGTCAACACAACTGGCTTCAAGAAGGGACGTGTGAATTTCCAGGACTTGCTGTACCAGCAGATGTCCGGAGCCGCCCGCCCCACCGAGGAAGTCGGCGGCATCAACCCCAAGGAAATCGGCCTGGGCATGAGCATCGCCAGCGTGGACACCATCCACACGCAAGGCTCGCTCCAGACCACCGGCATCATGACCGACCTTGCCATCCAGGGAAATGGTTTCTTCGTCCTCAACAAGGGCAATATTACCATGTTCACCCGGGCAGGTGCTTTCGGCCTCGATGCCGAGGGGCGCCTGGTCAATCCGAGTAACGGGTATCGCGTTCAGGGGTGGAACGCCCAGACGATCAACGGTATCGAGATACTG
>SPCK01000167.1 GCA_004525355.1 Spirochaetales bacterium | reverse complement strand
GGCGCTTCAGCTACCGGCCGGCGCTTCAGCCTTGGCTCGCCACACGGCCACGCCGCAGTCGATCCCGGATCGCGTCGCCATACAGGATGGCGATGAGGCCCGCGAGTACCAGGGGAGATCCTATCGCGAAGAAGGGCGAAGCCTTCTCGCCGGCGGCCAGGCCGAGCACGACGGCTATCAAGGGATTGACGAGCGAGTAGCTCGATACCCGGAAGGTTGGCTCGACAACCAGGAGATGGTTGTAGGCAACCAGGGCGAGCGCCCCCAGGAGTGCAAGATACCCCATAGAGAAGAGTGACCATGCGGATGCCGAGGCAAGCGCGGCCGTGATGCTTACGCCGGAGACCGCGCCTATGATGAGCGCCGTCGTACCAGCGACCAGCATCTGTATGGATGTCGACACGAGCACGTCCTTGGGTTTGGGAAGCGCCTTGGCTAGGCTTGTCCCGAAGCCCCAGGCAAGCGCCCCCGCGATAGCGAAAACGAGGCCGAACCCGATGGGATTGTCCGATGTCCCCTGGAACAATAACAGGCCAACGCCGATGACGCCGCCCAGCGCACCCGCCAGCCTTATGGCTGAAACCTTCGTTCTGTACAGCAGGAAGTTGTAGAAGGCCACGTAGATGGGCATGCACGCGACAACCACGCTGGCAGTCCAGCTTGGTATGGTCTGTTCAGCGAGCGTTACGAGACCGTTTCCCGCCAGCAACAACAGCAAGCCAATACAGGCGGCTCCAGCGAATTCCTTGAGGCTCGGCAGGGTCTTGAGCCCTCCCCGGGCGCGAGCGATGCCGGCAAGCAGGAGCGAGCCGAAAAGAAAGCGAAGCCCGACGATAACCGTGGCCGGGATCGTCGCCACTGCCGCCTTGATGAAGAAATACGTGGAGCCCCATACGATATAGATCAGCGCGTACGAGATGACAATCAGGATCGTTTCTTTCTTCATGCGGCGGCCCCAAGGCGCATAGTAACCTGCGCTTACCGAAAGAGACAAGGCACTGCAATCAATCGACTCGGATCTCCACGATCCACTTTGCCCATTTATTTCCGAGCAGGGCGGGGAATACCGCACGCAGGGGAAAACCATGGAGTACCGGAAGGATGCTGCCTTCCAGCTCGTATGCTAGAAAGGCATCGGGAGAGCGCGCCTCGGTCATGGAAAGCGACGTGGAATAGCCATCGGCGCTGATCAAGCTGACTTCTTTGGCAGAGGAGCTTGTTACCGCCAGGTTGAGGAGAGCGGCAAGCGATGCGCCGGTCCAATTCGCGTAATCCTCGAAGTAGCCTTTGCATATCAAGGCAGGTTTTGCGGTCAGACGCGGCAGGCGTCTGATATCATCGAAGCTCAAGAGTAGCGGATTATCCACTGCTCCCGTTACGGCGAGCCGATATTCCGCCAGTTCGATGTGTTGGGGCGTACCGGTCATGTGGAGACCGGTATCTGGATCCAGATGCGTATATCCGGGAATCTGGTCAGGCCACGGAGGTTGGTCTACCGGAGCCAATTCGCCTGCCTTGTTCGGGCCGATACCAATTCCGGCGGTGGTCTTTCCCTGGGCGCCAGGCTGATCCAGGCAGCATACCGAAGCGATAAGAACGATTATCGCCAACGCATAGACTCTCCTCATTGTCTTTGCTCCCTTCAGTGCTGCGATTCGCTGCACCGTGCTATCCACAAAATCAGCATAAGGCATTTGATACACGAGGTGAAGTTCTTTTCGCGGCGTTACTCTACAGCATGTAGACCAGAAGATTTTGAGTCGGAAAGTATTGACATATGCAAAAAGACAAGATACGCTATGACCATAAAAGTAAAAATAGTCATAGAGATTACAGGAGCCATCATGCCCAGTCCATGGTCGGAACATGAAAAAGAATTGATACGGAACAGCTTGCGGGATGAAGGCCGCAGGCTCTTCGAGAAATTTGGGTTACAGAAGACGACGGTGGACCAGATCGTCACGGCCGTCCGTATTTCAAAAGGCGCGTTTTATTCATTCTATCCCTCAAAAGAAGAATTGTACTTCGACATCATGGAAACAATGGAACGGGAATTCCGCGATCGGGTTTACGGGGTACTCTCCAAGACAGGAAAGAGCCGAAAAGAGGTATTCCGCGAATTCATGGAAGAGGTTACGAGGGTATTCAAGAGCACGCCATTGTACGGACAGCTCGATCAATCCGATTACCACTACCTCCTGCGCAAGCTTCCCGAGGAGACGCTGAAACGGCACGTCAGCAATGACTTCAGCGAACTGGCAAAGGTTTTCAAACCCTGGATGGAGCGCGGCTGGATGCGGTCCATTGATATGCGGATCCTCGGCGGGCTGTTCGTCCAGTACATCCTTGGACTCATCAATACGAACGGCAATTCCGCGCTCCATTTCCCGGGCACGGAAACGGTATGGATAGAAATGATGACGGACTACCTGATCACCGATGATGAATCGCCAGGAGGCGAAACCGATGAATGAAATCATCCAGACGAGCAAAGCGACCAAGCATTTCGGAGCCATACGGGCTGTCGAAGCCGTGGACATCAGCGTCCGGAAGGGCGAGATCTACGGTTTCATCGGCCTGAACGGAGCCGGCAAGACCACCACCATCAGGATGATCCTGGGAATGATACGGCCAACCTCGGGCGACGTTTACCTCAAGGGCAGGAAGGTTGACGCCGGCGCGACCGATCTCTGGAAGATTACCGGCTACCTGGTCGAGGCTCCCTATGCCTACCCCGACCTGACCGTGTTCGAGAACCTGGAAATCGCCAGGCGGCTGAGAGGCCTTGAAAGCAGGACATCCGTCGAGAGGATCATGGAGAAGCTGGCCATCACCCAATACCGTGACAGGAAGGCCAGGAATCTTTCGCAGGGTAACGGCCAGCGCCTGGGTATCGCCAAGGCCCTGATCCATGATCCGGAAATCCTGATCCTCGACGAACCGGCCAATGGATTGGATCCTGCGGGTATCGCGGAAATTCGGGAATTGCTCAAAGACCTGGCATTGAACAAGGGAGTAACCATTTTCCTGTCGAGCCATATCCTGGGCGAGATCTCCAAGTTCGCCACCCGCATCGGAATCATCCATGAAGGAGCCCTGCTCCAGGAGGTGGATGCGGGCGAGTTGGACTCCCTCCTCCGGAGACGGCTCCTCGTTCGGACCGAAGAAACTGCGCGCGCGCGATCCTCCCTCGAAACCTGGGGGTACGAGACGAGCCTGAATGAAAACGGCGAGATCGAAATCCTGGGCGAGGAAGCCCTGAGCCGGTCGGCTAGCATCGTTACAGAACTGGTAAAGGCGGGTTTACCTCCCGTCATGGTCAAGCCCGAAGAGGAGGACCTTGAAACGTATTTCCTCAGGGTGATCGGATCGAATGGAGGAGCGGCATGAACGGTTTCTTGGCATCGCTGTGGGCCGAGATTCTCAAGATACGCAAGTCCGCAATACTCTGGGTGACGCTGGGCGTCTCGCTATTCGCCGTCATCATGCTGGGCTTCATGATGTTCATCCTGAAAGACCCCGATTTTGCTCGGAAATACGGCCTGATCGGGACCAAGGCTGCCATCCTCGGCGGCCAGGCAGACTGGCCTAGCTACTATACCATGCTGATACAGATCACGGGTGTGCTCGGGCTCCTCGTTTACGGATTCATAGCGAGCTGGATCTTCGGGAGAGAGTACTCCGACCATACGATTAAGGACCTGCTGGCTCTTCCTGTGTCTCGGTCAACGATCGTCCTGTCAAAGATCGCCGCCATGACTCTCTGGTGCGCCGTTATATCGAGCCTGATCTTCCCGATCTGGCTTCTTGAAGGATACCTCCTGGTGCTTCCGGGTTGGGACCCGTCCGTTCTCGGTTCCTGGATTTCTGGGTATGCACTAGCGAGTCCCATGCTCATCCTGTTGGGAGTGCCTGTTGCATTCGTCGCCAGCTTCGGCCGCGGCTATCTAGCCCCCCTGGGGTACGTCATCCTGACCATCGCCCTTTCCCAGGTATTCGCGATTCTCGGTCATGGGGAATTCGTACCCTGGGCGATTCCCCTCTTCGCGCTGGCAAGCGCCAACCCCGGTCAGGCGCAATTGGGGGCTGCCAGCTATGTCATCTATACGGTTACCGTCGCTGCGGGCTTCCTGGGGACCCTGGCTTGGTGGAGGTATGCGGACCAGAAATGAAATCGGTACGTCCCAGAGGCCGGTTTTCTTGAATCCGGACAAAAAAAACGCAGAATCTGCTCGACAAGAGCACCGTCATTGCGTACCATTGGCGCAGATTCATTCAAGGAGTTGTTATGGCAGAAAAAGAGACCCTGGTGATCGCCTCCAAAGTCAAGGCGTACATAAAGAACGCCTCCGAGCTCAAATGTGCCGCGAGCGTCATTGACGTGTTATCCGAGAAGGTGCGCGCTCTGTGCGACGCGGCCATCAAGAACGCCAAGTCCGACGGCAGGAAAACCCTTCAGGACAAGGATTTCAAGTAACAAGAAGCGCTACGGAACGAAGAGGGGCAGCAGAGCTATATATACTGCTCCTCTATCTCCGCACGATTGACGTCTTGCCAGACTGTGAAAATTGCCTTTGCAGGTGCCCGTGCTTCATGATATTCAGCAATAATGTTATACAATCTATTCTGAATACGTGAAGTTCAGGATGAATCTGCTTGCAAAATCAGGAATATGCTTCAATATAGTTACATAAGTATAGATTAGCCTGTTTCGGCGGCAATCTAGAAGGCTAACTTGAACTGATTTACATTGGTTCAAAAAAACTCAATTCGCTCCAATGTGACTGTTCTATGCTGACGGCTACAATCAGTATGAATAGATATAGATGTTGTATTACTATCGATGGGATATCCATCCATGCGTCGGATTGTATGGCAGGATTTTTTTAGGTGCATGGCATTATAAAACTGGAGGCTTCTAGTCGTGACGGTTGTGATTAGAGGGCATGAGAATAATAAACTCTTAATCAGATTTCCTTACGATGCCGCGGTGTCCAACGCCGTCAAAGGCATTTCAGGACGATATTGGGAGGGACCGGGACTTGGCTGGACGGTACCGGATACACCAGCCAGCGTGAATTGCCTGCTTGAATCGCTCTGGGCGACAGGCCTCTTCAAACACCCTTCATGTAAGAGTCCCCGACATGAAGCCATCGAACTCCTTGTCGCGCGTTGCAGGACGCGGATTCTGGCAGCCCATTACAGCAAGCGGACAGAACAGGCCTATTCAAAGTGGATCGAGCAATACCTTTGCGTTTATGGGGTGCCGCATCCCGGCCAACTGGCTGAAAAAACCATCAACGAATTCCTGACCAACCTCGCAACCAAGGCTAATGTAAGTGCATCAACGCAGAACCAGGCGCTAGCTGCCTTGCTGTTCCTGTATCGCCACGTACTTGAGGTGGAGGTTGGAAAACTGGGCGATAT
>SPCK01000324.1 GCA_004525355.1 Spirochaetales bacterium | reverse complement strand
CTGATATATCCTGAAGGCACCAGAAGCCGGGGCGACGTGATGGGAGAGTTCAAACGCGGCGCCTTCAAGCTGGCGACCCTTTCCGGCGTTACCATCGTCCCGGTCACGGTTGACGGATCCTGGCATGTATGGGAAGAATATAAGCGTATTCGTCCGGCAACTGTTCGCGTCGTCATGCATCCGGCCATCGCAACGCTGGATCTTGACACTCAGGCGCGAAAGGCGCTTCCTGCGCGGGTGCGCGCAATCATAGCGTCGGCCCTTCCCGGAGCCGGAAACGATTCCTCCCCTTGACGGCCCGCCGCAAAACAGGAACTGCTCAATAGCGATCACGCCGCACAACTGCAAGCGAAGGCCTTCTTTTTCGGACAATCCCTTGCCAGGATATCCGGCCTGAAAGAAATCCGAAATCCGTGGTACGATACAAATATCATGATTGTTCTGGAGCGCATATGGAGCAGAACGAACTATCCAAGCGGGGCGCCGATGTATTGTGTCGCCTGTCCCTCCGGCATCAGGTTGATTTCACGTTGGCCGCTCAACGCGGCGATGGCATTCCGGAGGAAGTTGGCTCGGCTATTCAATCCATTGATGGGGGGCAATCATTCCTCGACGATGTCCGGTCACAAATTTCCCAAACCCTTCTGACGGACATCCTCGACCGGCTCGACCCTTCCAGCAGTGCCAGGTTGACAGACGAATTGAAGCGATTCGCACCTTCAACGACGGATACACCGGGTACGGCGTCGTTCGCCTTCGATGATCTGGAAAGCCTGCATATCAACGAGGTACACGAGGTGCTGGAACATGTCGACGAGCATACGGTCTTCCTGGCGCTGAAAGGATCCAGCCCCGCCATCTGGGGCAAAGTTTTCAGCGCGCTCAGTCCCGAATCGGCGGTCGCCATGCGGCGAAAGCTCGAGATATCGGCACCTGTACCGCTCGCGTCGGTGTATGAAGCCCAGATCAGAATCGTTTCCGCAATCCGCAACCTGATCGCGACCGGGAAGATCAATAGCCCGGAGTGACGACTCAGGCGCTGTAAAGGGCCACAAGTGCAGCGCCTATGGCTTGGGACAGATCACCCAGGATCGCTTGCGACCAGGCGATCTTCTTCTGCTGGGCCGGCCACAGGTAGGGTATCGCCGTTTCCCTGACGATGCGCGCGTAGCGATCGCGAAAATCGGCCGTCGTGCTCTCGGGATCCATCAGGCCGCCGCCAAGCACGACGTACGCGGGGTCGATAGCCATGGCCAGGCTGGCCGTATGGATACCCAGGGCGCGCGCCTGAAAGTCGAATATCTCCGTGGCCAGTGGATCGCCCACCTGGGCAAGGCCGCGGAGCGACAGGACCTTCTCCTTTATGGGCGCGCTCGATTTGGCGAGAGCATGCCCGGGGTGTCGTTTCAGCATGACTGAAAGCAATTGCGGCAAGCCCGAGATGGTGGTATACGCCTCGACGCATCCCCAATCCCTGCCGCAGCCGCATGAGAACGCCGGCATATCCAGAAGGTGCAAAGGGGCGGGCATATGACCGGCCTCCATGCCTACCAGCGAATCGCCGTCAAGCGGCAGGCCGCGCTCATCTATATACGCTACGCCCAAGCCAGAACCCGGAGCCAGCATCAGTACGGTGCCAGCCCCATGCGACCTGACCAGCTGAGCCTCAGCCACGCCACCGTAGTTTCCGTCGTTGCCGACGGCCACCTTGATTTTTCTACCGGCGGCATAGGATAGGACTTCGGCGTAATCGGCGCCTACGTTCCAGCCGGCCATATCCTTGGGCAGGTTGGCGGCTTCACCCAGGATGCCTGGTGACAGGAAGGGACCGGGGATAGCCAGGCCTGCGCCGCCGACATCCGACCAGGAATAGCCGTTTTGGGACAGGTATTCTTCCACCGCGGCCATCCAGCCATTCAGGACGACCTGTCGGCCCATATGCGCATCGGTGCACTTCTGCGACAGCTTCGTTGTAACGGGGGTTCCGTCATCCTTTACCGCGCCGACCTTGCTGGTCGTCGCGCCGCTGTCGGTACCCAGGTAAATGGTTCCCTTGCTCATATCGGTCCTCCTCGTAAATGGCCGAAGCGCCAGACGCATCCCGTCATCGGCATCCTAGTACGACGAAACGAAATTGGGAAGGGGCAGCCGCTATTCCGCGAGTTGGACTCGTAGCATCGTATCCGATGCCTTGGTTCTGTTCTCCAATATCGGTACACTGCGGGTCATGTCAAGAGATTACTGCTATCGTTGCCGGCGGCCTGCCGACTCCTGCCTCTGCCCGACGGAGGCTCCTCTGGCAGTGCGCACGAAAATAGTCCTCCTCATGCACGAAAAGGAGTGGCGGCGCCAGAAATGCGCTACCGGCAGGCTGGCCTGCCTCAACCTTAAGGACGCTGAAATTATTCCCGGCCTGGCTTTCGACGATGTGCCGCGAGTGCGCCAACTGCTGGATGACCCGAGCAACGCGTGCATGCTCCTGTACCCGGGAGAAGATGCCCTGGACCTGTCCGCCGCAACCTTTCCTTCTGAAGCGCTCAGGGACAGGCGGCTGGTGGTATTCCTCATCGACGCCACATGGCAGTGCTCCCGGGCCGTTCTGCGGGCCAGCCCCGGGCTCCTTGAACTACCGCGACTCAAATTCACGCCAAGGGATAAAAGCCGCTGGATCATCAAGAAGCAACCGGCCGATTGGTGCCTGTCGACAATCGAAGCCATCCACGAGCTGCTGATGGCGCTCGAGTCCGCCGGACTCGATTCGTACCAGGACAAAGAACGCCTGCTCGCCGTATTCACTGCCATGCAGGACTACCAGGTGATGCGGGCGACCCGAACACCGAACCCCCGGCATCGATAATGACGCGCTCTATCCGACCAGCAGGCTCTCCACCTGGGCGGTGTACAGCTGCCAGTACACGCCGCGTCTGCCTACCAGTTCGTCGTGCGAGCCTTCCTCGACAATACCCTCCTCGGTCAGCACGAGGATCCGCGCGGCGTGACGGACAGTCGCAAGGCGGTGGGCGATTACGAAGGTGGTGCGACCGCGGGAAAGCGCCTCGAGCGACTCGCGGATGGCGCGTTCACTCAGGGTGTCCAGCGAACTGGTTGCTTCGTCCAGGATCAGGATGGGCGGATCCTTCAGGAACATCCGCGCGATGGCGATGCGCTGCTTCTGACCGCCAGACAACTTGACTCCGCGCTCGCCGACCAGGGTCTCCATTCCTTCCGGCAAGGCCCGGATAAAGCCCAGAGCGCTGGCGGCACGGGCGGCCTCTTCGACTTCAGAGTCGCTG
>SPCK01000454.1 GCA_004525355.1 Spirochaetales bacterium | reverse complement strand
TTCTATCTGCCCCGTACAAGCAGTACCTATCTCCAGGTCGATCGGGGCACGGTACCCACGAACATGGTGACCATGGTCACCATGCCACTTGAAGTGAGCACGAAGGACCAGAGCGATCAGACCATCGATATCGCGATGATCGCCTCCTGCAGCCTGACGGGTAATGTCGGCCTGTACAAACTGGAGACTGGGGGTGCGGCATTCGATTCCACCGACAACGCCGGGGAAGCTCGCCATGTCCGAGATCGCGGCCTCGGCAACCTTGTCGTGGAATTGTCGAATGGGAAGGACATCCAGCGAAAACTGACAAACCAGACTGGGGCGTTCGCATTCCTCGACATTCGGCCTGGACGTTATACACTCAAGATTGTTGGCGGCCAGATTCCTAGTTATCATACGATTACACCGGATTCCATCGTCGTTGAGCTCGGATCTGGCGAGGCGCACATTATGGAATTCCGCGTCCTTCAGGACCGTCGAACGATACGGATCCTGGATTCCGTCCAGACAGTCGTCCTCCAGACACTGGAGACTGGCGTCGGTGATAGCGATGTCATCCAGGAACCTTCTGATTCAACTCCAGTTGGCCCCTTGCCGGAAATAACTGCCGAGTCGATTCCGCCCGCCATGACGGAAGCTCCTCTGGTACTACAGGCGAGCGAGACGACGACCCCAGTAGACCAAGTGCCGCTTCCGCCGGACACATCCAGCCTCATAGATGAGACACCACCAACAGCGGTCATTGCTCCACCAACCCGGGAATCCGACACGACAACGACACCGGTGGCTTCACCGCCGATCCTTCCGACGATCCAGCCCGAGACGACCCGGAATAACTTTGACAATGCCATTCAGGTGCTGGGAAAATGGTCTATGAAGGACGATGTAATACAGCAGACGGACCCGGATATGTATTTCGCCAAAATCAAGGTACCTGCCAACCAGGAAATGGTTCCGATGCGCTTCATTTTCAAGGCGCGTTCGACAGGTCGGCGCTGGGTCGGGGTCGGCATCCATGTTTTCGTGTCCGCCCAAAAGACCAGCAAAGGCTATGGAAACGGGGAATCCCTGCTTATATGGCTTACCTATGATCCAATCCACTTCAAGACGGACCAGACACGAATCCAGCTATACCGTTCCTATAGCGACACGAATATGGAGCTGCTGAAAGAAAGTCCCGTCGATGTGGACATTTTCTCTTCCACGCTATTCGAGATCGAAGTAGATCCGGTGAAAGGCGACGTGCTGGTTCGGCTGAACGGTGTCGAAACGCTCAGAGCAGATGGTATCATGGGCCTGAATCGGAGCGACAACATCATTTTCCGCTCCATTGATACCGCGGAGTTCAGTGCATTCAAAACCGAGTCGCTGTTCGATCCAGATAGTGGCGAACCACCCGTCGGTCCCTGATCGTACTGGCGCGGGTGGCAATACATGGCAACTAGGCTCTCTCAGGGCGATTCCGGGCATTCATATTCGAAAAGTGTCCATCATTCGAGCCAATTTCAAAGGCAACAACTTCTGGAATTGACTCAACGGTCTGTTGCATGATCGCAAACTTGACTTGACAAACACAAGAACTGCGGTTCATCTTCGAAAGGCAGGACAGTTCCAACGAGATATCGCGATAGCTTTCCACGAGCCGCCATCTGGACAGCGGCAAACCCGGAGGCAGGCAGTGATGCAGAAAAATGATGGCATGAATTACGCGCCGGTCTCTCAGGGCAAGCTGAGTCCTGTATGCGGCCCTAACGACTTCCTGTTCGCCGTCATCGGGCTCGACCATGGCCACATCTTTGCGATGTGCAACGGCCTCCTCGAAGCGGGCGGCACGCTGACAAAGGTCTACGACAGGGACCTGGAAAAAATCGCGGCTTTCATACAGCGATATCCGCAAGCCGTCAGGGCGGAGAGCGAAGACGAGATCCTGGAAGAAGCTCCATGCCGCCTGGTCGCAAGCGCCATCAAACCCTGCGACCGGGCCGCGCTGGGCATCCGGGTGATGGACAGCGGAAAGCATTTTTTTGCCGACAAGCCCGGCATGCTCACCTTCGATGAACTGGAAGCGGTAAAGCTCGCCTGTGCAAGGACGGACCGGAAATATGCCATCTACTTCGGGGAGCGCCTGCACGTAGAAGGCGCGGTGTTCGCACAACAGTTGATCGAGCAGGGAGTCATCGGCCGCGTGGTGCATGTGACCATCCTTGCGCCGCATCGCCTGAACAAGGGCACGCGCCCATCCTGGTTTTTCGAGAAGGACCAGAACGGGGGTATCATAACCGACCTGGGCAGTCACCAGGTCGAGCAGTTCCTGGC
>SPCK01000318.1 GCA_004525355.1 Spirochaetales bacterium | reverse complement strand
TTTAACCGCGTGCAGTTTCTCTATGATGGCCGGGCCGAACATGAAGGCGAGAAGCAAGGCCGTCACAGCCGCGTACGCCGAGCGGAACGTAAGATAACGAAACACATTGAGGGGCGTAAAATATTTTACCAGCGGATACAGCCACTCAAGAAGCATGGGGGCCTCCAGCACTAGTCAGTCGTTCGGTAAGGCGCTCGAGGGCCATCGACCGGCTGGCCTTCAAGAGGACCAGGTCGCCTGCCCGCACCAGATTCGCGGTTGCGGCCGCGAGCGAATCGTAATCGTTGAAATGGCGCGCGTACATTTCGGGCGCGCACGCGGCGACCTCATTGATTGCGACCTTCATCTCGTCTCCATAGAATAGAAGAATTTCCGCTTTTGACGACGCGGCGGCCCGCCCCACCCTTCGATGCGCGGCCTCGGTCTCTTCGCCCAGCTCTTTCATCGAACCCAGAACGTATACGCGCCTGCCCGATACGTAAACGTCATCGCAGAAGGTGATGGCGGCCAGTACGCTCTCGGCATTCGCATTGTAACAGTCGTTGACTATGGTAATGGGTCCTCGTACGATTTCCGAGCGACCCGACAGCGGCCGTACTGACTCCAATCCGGTGCGCGCGTCGTCCACAGTGGCTCCATACAGGCTCGCCGCACCGAGGGCCGCAAGCGCGTTCATCAGATTATGTGCGCCCGGCAGGGACAGGTGAATTTCCTGACCCTCGTAATCCATGGACCATCCGTCCAGCCCCAGGTTCTTGGCGCCCCGGAATCCAGCGAGCGATCGCGGCCCGAAGCACAGGCACTCACCCTTGACGTCCCGCATCAGGAAATCCCGGAATTCATCGTCTTCCCGAACGAGCAACCTCTGCCGGCCATCGAAACGGGAAGTGATCTTCTTTTTTTCCGCGCAGATGCTTTCTCGCGTACCGCCCAAGAGGCCGATATGGGCACTGCCAATGGTATTGATGATGGCGCAATCGGGTTCGTAGATTTCAGTCAGAACGTCCATCTCGCCGAGGTGATTGATACCAAGCTCGAAAACGGCCGCCTTGTGCTCGGGCCTGATGAGGAATATCGAGGCGGGCAGTCCGATATCAGAATTGAGGTTACCCGGATTCTTGACGATAGGGCGCGACACTCCCAGTACGGCCGCCAGCAATTCCTTCACTGTGGTCTTGCCGGAAGATCCGGTTACGCCGAAACGCAGGAGCCCGGTGAAGAGCGAGCGCCAGGCCTTGGCTGCTCTTTGAAGGGCAGCCAGCGGATCGTCCGCAACTATGACCGATAGCGTTATGCCTTCAAGCTCACGTCGCCCGCGTTCGCGGTACCAGTCGCCGGATACCAGCGCGGCGTCTGCGCCCGAGGAGGCCGCGGCCCGTACAAAATCATGGCCGTCCGAGCGCTCTCCCTTAAGCGCAACGAAGAGAGCACCCGGACCGGCGGACCGCGAATCGGTCTCTATCCGTTCCAGGACAGTATCAGAGGCTTTGGCAAGGTCTCCGCCCGCCGCTTCGGCGAACCACCGGGGGTCAAAGGCCCCCGCCCTGTCCAGCATCCCGATTCTCCCCTCCCGGTCGCACCAGGATCCTCAACGTCGTCGATGGGCTTACCATACGGTAGCCTTCCGCCTCGGCCATTGACTCGTCCACCCTGGAACGCGCTCCAGCCACGGCCATATTGGACAGGAGTTTCCGGTTTTCTTCGATCCATTCCGACTGTGCGGTTTCCAGCTGCCGGATTTCCGCCGTCACGGCGTAATACCGGCCGCTTTGCGCGGCAGCCAGGAACAGGACGAGGGGTATGGAGAGGAGCATAAGCGAGCCAAGGATGCGTTTCATCGTTTGCCTTCCAAAAGGGCGCAGCGGAGCCGGTGCCAGTCCGGTATCCGTTAATCTGCGGCCCGCGCCACCCGTAACTTGGCGCTACGGGACGCGGGATTAGCCGCCACTTCGTCCTCTGCCGGCTCGACGGGTCTCTTGGTCAGGACGAAAAGGCCGCGCTTTCCCTCGTTATGAGGTATCGGCGCTTCGGCCTCTCGCCTGTACCTGTCCCGTGACGGACGGATGGCGCGTTCGCGGAAGGCGAACTTCACGATACGATCCTCGAGGGAGTGAAAGCTGATCGCACCAATGATACCGCCAGGGGCCAGGCATTCGATAGCGTC
Source organism: Spirochaetales bacterium (assembly GCA_004525355.1). Taxonomy (GTDB): domain Bacteria; phylum Spirochaetota; class Spirochaetia; order Treponematales; family UBA12059; genus UBA5200. The sequence goes on along the minus strand of SPCK01000318.1, from coordinate 1,172 downwards.
TTCCAGGGCTCGGCGTATCCTGCCAAGCTCGTCGTTGACCGCTATCCGCAATGCCTGGAAGCTTCGCGTTGCAGGATGCACCCGGCCGTAACGTACCTTTGACGGAACGGCCTGACGTATCAGCTCCGCAAGCCTCCTGGCGGAATCGATGGGACCGGCTTTCCTATCACGTACGATAGCTTCAGCTATTCGCCACGCGAATGGTTCCTCCCCATAATCCTCCAGGATCTTGGTAAGATCCCGTGCATCCAATTCGTTTACGAGTTCCGAAGCGGGCCTCCCAGTCATTGGATCCAGCCGCATGTCGAGGGCTTCCTCTCCCTGCATGCTGAATCCCCGCTTCGCCTCACGAAAATGATACATGGAAACGCCAAAATCGAAGAGTATCAAGCCCGGGCGCTCCTCCTTACCCCGGAAATCCTTGAAAAACTCATCAAAATAACAACGACTGAAGCTCACCCGTTCGCCATACGGCACCAAGCGCCTCTTCGCGATGGCCTGAACCTCCGCATCGGCGTCCACTCCGATAAGCCTCAAGCCCGGATATCTCTCAAGGAAGGCGATGGAATGACCGGCCAAACCCTGTGTGGCGTCCACCATCAGGATATCGGGAGCGGCGGGCACAAGATATTCCAGTGTCTCCCGGAGCATTACCGGAACATGACCGCCCTCAGCCATCCTCATCCTTCCTTATCAGGTTGTTGAACTAGTCTGTTACTATTCCAGCAACCTTCGCTATACTCGCAAACCATACGATTTGCTGCGCAATAGCGACACTTCGGAAGTGTTGAAAATACCGCCTCCGCGGTTTTTCAACATCTTGTTATAAGTTCTGTATGTCCAACGCCTCGGAGGCAGCCGCGAATTCAGCCTCGGTATCATCCAGCCACGCCTTGTAGGAATCAGCGTCCCAAATTTCCAGCCTGTTGGTGATGCCCAGCACTACGCATTCCTTGTTGAGGGCCGCATACTCCCGCAGCGACTGCGGAACCGCGATCCTACCCGCCTTGTCTATCTCCACTTCCTGGGCCGGAGCGATGATCCGCCGCTGTATTATGCGGGCCTGTTGATGGAACAGGCTGGTCGAGGAAAATATCTGGTCGGACAGGGACTTCCAGCGCTCCGGCGTGAATAGCCATAGGCATTTGTCGGTCCCCTGGGTAACCACGAGC
>SPCK01000090.1 GCA_004525355.1 Spirochaetales bacterium | reverse complement strand
TTCTCCCGCTATTTTCTCCTGCCAGGCGCCGTACGCCCCTCAATGCCGGCCTGGCGGTGGCCGTGAGTATGACCAGCGCCTTGATGACCATGGCTGCGTCAGGAGGCAAGTCCGACAAGATAGAAGCTTGTCTCGCCCCGGCGTCCAGCCAAGCGAAGAGCAAGGCCGCGAAGGGTACGGCAACGGGTTCATTTCCCGCGATCAACGCGACGCCGATGGCGCTCCACCCCAGACCGCCGCTGATGCCTCGAACCGCCGTGCCATTGGCGCCGAGTGACAGCATTGCTCCTGCCAGGCCATGCGCGCCCCCCGCGATCACGATGGGTAACCAGGAAAGCGTATCGACGGGGAATCCCTGCAGGCGCGCAAACATCCGGTTCTTGCCGTACAAGGTCAAGCGAGCTCCCGAGCGCGTCCCGGACAGGAAGGCCCATGCCAACAATACCAAGACAAGTGCGACCAGGGGCGCGAGGGTCAGCGTTGATGGCGGCGCTATCCTCTGAAGGAGCGAAGCGCCCGGGATGGCGCGCATGGCGACCAGGTTATTGACCGGATCCCTGAGGGGACCGCCTATCGCCCAGTCAATGCCAAAAATGGCCGCCTGGGAAACCAAGAAGCTGGTCAGCAGCACGTCGGCCCCCGTGAAGCGCCGGCCGGCGGCAGATGGCGCAGCCACAAGCATGCCACCCAGGACGCCCGCGGTCATTGCTGCCGCGAGCCCCAGGGATCCTGCCGGCGCGACGATACCCGCTGCCGCTCCTGCGAAGGCGCCAGCGTATACCTGCCCCTCGCCGCCCAAGGTAAAATGCCCGGCCCGAAAGGCCATGAGCGCGCCCAGGGCACAGATGGCAAGCGGAGCGGCCGCTTCCAAAATGGCGGGGAACATGGTCCGCGACCGAAACGGCGACAGGAAGAACGCAGCCAGCGAAACGCTTTCATCCGTGGATGCAAGTAGTGAAAACAAGGCGATGAACAGTGAGGACAGCGACAGAGACAGGGCGAGTCGGCGGAACGCTTCGATCCCACGCGAGGGAGCAGAGGGGGCCAGGGGATTGAGGTCGCTCATGCACGTGCTCCCGTCAGCAGGGCCGAAAGGACGGGACGGCCAAGCTTGTCATCCTGAATCGGCGTGAGCATTCCCCTGTACAACGCGAAGGCGCGATCCGCTATCTCGGCCAGATCGTCCGGGTCCTGGCTCAGGATGAGTATCGCCGCCCCCTGGTCGCGAAGTTCCGCAAGGCGCCGGAAGATCAGCGCTCGCGATGCCGGATCGAGGCCCTGCGCCGGATTTGCGGCCACGACGAGCCTGGGCCGCTTGGTAAGTTCGCGGGCAGCGACCAGCTTCTGGCGATTGCCGCCGGAAAGCGCGTTGGCAGGGCCGTTCAGGGCGCCGCGCACCTCGAACGATGCGGTCATCGCCCGGGCATCCGCGTTCGGCATTTTCTTCATCGCGTATTGGATCCGACCATACTCGCCAAGGCGTCCGGCCAAAATATTCTTGCGTACGCTCGAACGGGCGGACAGCGCGCGTCCCTCGCGATCGGTAGGCAGATATGCCATGAGTTTCGTCCGAAGCCTGCCCCGGTCATGATACGCGAGGTTCTTGCCAAGGAGCAACACGGAACCGGGAGGTGACGGGGTCAATCCGACGACCAGGTCCTCAAGCGCATCCAGGGAATTTCCCGCCAGGGCGACCACGCCCACGGCCTCGCCTGCGCGGACGACCAAGTCTATACCGCCGCTCGAGCCGAGTTGAGCGCCCCTGATTTCCAGCACTGGATGGCCCACGCGGCTTTCGTCCGGGCGCGGGGATGCGATCGCTCCCATCGGTATGATGAGCTCGGCCAGGGAACTCTCGTCCAGTTGATCCGCCGCCGTGGTCGCCATGGTCTTGCCGTTCCTGAGAACGGTCACCCGGTCCGCGAGATCGAGGATTTCCCGTACGCGGTGTGAAATATACACGACCCCGGCGCCAGCGGCCGTAAGCCGGCGAATGAGTGCGAACAGGACTTTTGCCTCTACTTCGGACAGGATGCTCGTCGGTTCGTCCAGGATCAGGATTTCCGCTCCCCGGGCCATGGCCCTGAGGATCTCGGCCTCGCGGCGCTGCGAAGGCCCGAGAGACGACACCAAGGCCGCGGGATTGACGGAAAAACCATAACGTTCGGCCAGCATGGCGGCCTCGTAACGCGCCTTGCGCGCATCGAAAAACAGGCCGAATCGCCTCGGCTCGTGTCCGAGCGCAAGATTCTCGGCAACGGTCAACCCGGGAGCCAGCATGGAATGTTGGGGAACCAGACCGATACCGGCCTTCTCGGCGTCCCGGTGGGTCCTGAATGACAGTTCGCGGCCGCGTACCGCCATGGCCCCTGCGTCCGGTTTCACCAATCCGCAGATGACGCGGGCGAGCGTCGACTTGCCGGCGCCATTTTCGCCGACCAGGGCGTGGATCTCTCCCTTTTCAAGGGAAAAGTCTGCCCCGATCAGCGCGCGCGTACCGGTGGACGGGAAGTACTTGTATATGCCCTTGAGGGCCAGAAGTTCCATCCCGTCCAAAATACGCTCAGAACGAGGTCAGGGTAAAGTCCGGCGTACCCTTCCTCAGGTCTGCGAGGGCTTTTTCGAAAGCCGCGCGAATTTCAGGCGACAGGGAGCGATATGCCGGTCCGTCTGGATCAAAGCCAACGTAACCGTCGGCGGCGCCCACGATATCCGCCGTACCGAAGGGCTTGCCGCCGTCGAGGATGGCTTTGACCCGTTCATAGACCAGCTTGTCCTGTGCAACCGTTGCGCAGCCGATAACCGCGTCGGGCGCCAGCTGGTATCCGGCTCCGTCGAACCATACGACCTGCCGCCCGAGTTCCATGGCGACCGAGACGACGCCCTGTCCGGCGCCCCCCGCTATAGGAAGGATGACCCGGGCCCCGGCGTCATAGATTGACCGGGCCAGCTCGGCGGACTTGTTGGCGTCATACCAGTTTCCTATCTCGCGGTAATCGAGCCGGAAGCTCGGATCGACAGCCTTGAGCCCCGCCTCGAAACCCGGCTGGATAAGGCGGTCGAGCGTCGGGTAGCGCTGGGCGGCGACCAGGCCCGCCACGAGAGGTCCCGCGGGAGCGGCATTCCTGGTCACCAGACCCGCCAGATAACCGACGATGTAGCCTTGTTCCATCTGGTTGTACAGCACGGTATGGATGGAAGGATGGTCAATCAAATAGGCGTCGGCCACGAAGAAGCGGATTTCAGGATAATCCGTGGCGACCTTGGCGCACAGCTCGGGCAGAGCCGGGTTGGAGGTTACGACGAGACCGAATTCGCCGGAAGCTGCGATGTCCCTGAGATTGTCCAGCCAGGTCGACTGGTCATAGCCACCCTCGATGACCTTGACCGATGCTCCCGGTTTCTCTGCGACCGCCTTTTGGGCGCCGGATACGAGCATTTCGTAAATCGGGCTGCCCGAGGCGACGCCTGGTACAAATACCGCGACAGAAAGACGGTCGGGTCCCGCCATTTCCTTTGAGCAGGATGAGAATGCCATGACGACAATGGCCGCTGCGATGCACAGAATCTTGATGCGTTTCACGTGAAGTACCTCCAGAGCCAATCCGCTGTAGGATCGGCTTTTCATGTTTTTCGATGGCGAGTATACTCAGCATCGCGCGGGAAGCGCGCGTGCGGCAAGCTGTCGCACTGAAAAGCTTACGTTAAAGGTCAATTCCGATGAGCGACGACAGAACCTACAGAATCGGGGACCTGGCCCGCATGTTTGGCATAACGACCAGGACCATTCGGTATTATGAAGAGCTTGGCCTCCTCGAATCCGACGATCGTGACGGGCCGGAACATCGCCGCTACTCGTACCGAAATGTCGTCCGGCTCAAGCGTATCCAGCAACTCAAGGACTATGGCCTGACCCTCGCCGAGATCAGCGGCCTGTTCGAGCTTGCCAGGAACGACCGCAGCGGCGTTTCCGTCAGGCAAAGCCTGTCCGAAAAATACCGCGCGCACCTCGACGATGCCCGGCGCAGGCGAGCCGCCCTCGATGAATACATGGATGACCTTTCCTGGCACATAGAACAGTTGGACAAAGTCAAGGACTTTTTCGACTGTCCGGGCGCGGCTTGCGCCTTCTGTCAGTGGGCGGAGCGTTGCGACGTCCGCCTCCTCGCCAGCGAGGAGTCCTGAACATGCTTTGCGGCATCGATCTTGGGACCTCGTCGCTCAAATGCGCCTTCTTCGATGACAGCGGCCGAAGTTTGGGTCTGGGCGTCGCTCCGGTAGGCCTGTATCACGGCGAGGAACGCGGCGAATTCTGCGCAGATCCCCTGGAATGGGCTCGGGCCGCTGCCGAGGCAATCGGGCAGGCCCTCGTCGCATCAGGTCGATCCGCCTCCGATATCGAGGCAGTCTCCGTCAGCGGCAACGGCCCCACCCTCGTGGCCGTCGGCGCGGATGACAGGCCGATCGGCGGCGCGCTTTCCTGGATGGACCGCAGGGCGACCGATCAGGCGGCCCGGGCGGAAGCGGTTGCCGGGCGGCCCGTAGATCCCTCGTTCTACCTGCCCAAGGCCATGAAAGTCCTGGAAGAGCGGCCAGAAGGTGAAGTAAGAAGATTCTTCTCGGCACCAGAATATCTCGCGTTCCTGATGGGGGCCGAACCGGTCTCGTACCTCGTCGACCCATATTTCGAGACATACGTCTGGGATTTGGAGACAGCCGGGAAACTCGGGCTGTCCGCGAGCCTCTTTCCGCGTTATGTCGGGCCGTGCGTCATCATCGGCACGGTAAGCGCCCGTGCTTCTGCTGTTTTCGGACTGCCGGCAGGCGTGCCCATCTCGTCGAGCTACCCCGACTTTCTCGCCGCCCTGATCGGATCAGGCACCGTACGGCCTGGCATGGCCTGCGACCGCTCCGGCAGTTCCGAGGCGCTCAACCTCTGCGCATCGGCTCCCTTCCCCGACATACGGCTTTTCAGCCTGCCCCACGCCCAGCCGGGTCTGTGGAACCTTTCGGGGGGCCTCTCCACGAGCGGCAAAGCCCTGGAATGGTTCTCCCGCCAGGGAGGGTACTCCGGAATAGAGGCTGATACCATCTACCAGGACTTCCTGTCAGCCACTCCGGGCGCCCGCGGAGCGTTGTTCCTTCCCTACCTGGCCGGAGAACGGGCGCCCCTGTGGAACCCGGACTTGAGAGGCGCCTTTGTCGGACTATCGCTGGAGCACGGCAGGAAGGAACTTGCGCGCGCCGTGGTGGAGTCGTTGGCCTACGGACTCCGCCTGGTCGCCGAAATAATGGCGGAATGCCCGACGCCGCCTGAACTGATTCGTTGCTCGGGTGGCGCTGCGCGTAACGAGGCCTTGTGCGCGCTCAAGGCTGACGTGCTGGGACTGGCCGTCGAAGTGCCCGAGACACCCGAGTGCGAAACCCTGGGCGATGCCTGCGCTGCTGCCATTGCCTTGGGGCGTTACGCGAACATAGCCGAGGCCGTACGGGCCATGGTACGCCCCCGAAATCGCTATGAGCCGGATGTACGGAATGCGGCGATCCATGACGATACGTACGGGCGCTGGAAAGAAGCGCTCCTGGCCATCTCCGGACTGGGCGTGGCCGGCGGAGCTTCCATCTCAGTCTCCAAAACGATATAACTACAGCCGATGAATACGCTTCCGCCATCGGTCACCCAGAGCCTGATCCTGTTCTTCCTCATGGCGGCTGGTTTTGTCGCGGGCAAGGCGGGCATTCTCAGGGGCGAGGCCGTCCGAGGCCTTTCCCGGTTCCTGCTCGACTTCACCTTGCCGGCTCTCATCATCGTCTCGATGCAGAGGCCTTTCACCCCGGACCTGCGCGATCAGGCGCTTCGGGTTCTGGGTCTGTCGGTACTGGTCTACGCTGCCTCCTTTCCGCTGGCCTTTGCGTTCACCGCCCTCTACCGCAGGGCTCCCATCGCGGAAAAGGGTGTGCACCGATTTGCCATGTGCTTCTCCAACGTCGGTTTCATGGGCTTCCCGGTTGCCGAGTCGGTGCTTGGGCGGGAAAGCCTGTTCATGGTATCAATCTATAATATTCCGTTTCAGGTACTCGCCTTCTCGGTAGGTGTCGCGCTGGTACGTGCCACCCGCGACGGTAGCAGCGAAAACCCAAACGGACGGCGATCGATACTATCGCTCTCATCGCTCAAGGCCCTGCTCAATCCCGCGATCCTCGCGGCTCTCGTAGGCTTCGCGCTGTTCCTGTTCTCGGTACGGATTCCCGAGCCGCTATTTTCGTCGCTCGAGTTACTCGGTGGAACGACTACCCCGCTTGCCATGGCCATAATAGGTGCGGTATTGGCGGGTACCAAGCTAGGCGGCTTGCTGGGTAATCCGCGGCTCTGGATAACGACGGGCTACAGGCTGGCCCTGCATCCCTTCCTCGTATTCCTGCTGGCCAAGGCTCTCGGCCTTACGGGACTCGAGCTTGCGGTGCCCGTCCTGATCGCGGCCATGCCAGTCGCCGCCAACACGACCATACTCGCCGGCGTATACGGCGGCGACGCGGTCAATGCAAGCGGCCTGGTATTCGTTTCCACCGTTCTGTCGCTCGCGACAATTCCCCTGCTCGCCAATCTCCTTGGTCATTGACCCACAGTCCTGCCACATGGCGACAGCCCCGTTTATTTTTCTACCCGATTTTTCCGCTTTACCAGCGGGAACTACTTGCCTATGATGATGTGCAGTGAACTCATGGTTCGGCAAGAGATCGTCAACGGTGCCCTTCGGGACTATTGACGAAGCCGTCTCGGGACGAGAGGACTCGTTCCGTTGCCGAAGGACAGTTGGTTGCGCGTTCGCGCGAAATGGCGAAATCATATGACAAGAAAAAAACAGGCTCCAGGCAATAGAAACATCAAGCGCTTCTTTTCGTACCTGTCTGCCTACTGGGGTCTCTTTGCGGCAGGATTCATCGCGATGGTCGCGGTTACCGGCGCCCGGCTGGCCGGCCCGCTCATCCTGCGTGAGCTGATCGACAAGGCAATCCCCACGAGGGACCTCAGCCTGATGATACGCTACGCGCTGGCGTACCTCGGCCTGATCATCGTGATGGGCGCCCTCACCTATTTCCAGACGATGCTTATTGTGCGACTTGGCCTGAACGTGGTCACCAGGGTCAAGGACGACCTCTTCTCCCACCTGCTGACTCTGCCTGTATCGTATTTCGACAAGCATCAGGTCGGGGAATTGATGGCACGGGTTGAGAACGACACGGAGAAGGTCAAGCAGCTGTTCAGCGAAACCGGCATTATGCTGGCCACCAATGTCGTCTATTTCCTTGGCATGTTCCTGGTGTTCTTCACCATGGACCCCAAGGTCACCGGCTTCATATTCATTCCCATCCCGTTCTTTCTGGCAGCCTTCCTGTTCATGTTCGACAAGTTGCGCCCCCTATATGAAAAGGCCAGAAAAAAGTATGCGGAGATAAGTGCCATCGCCACCGAATTCATCCAGGGCATGGAGATACTCCATGCCTTCAACAGGACCGGATACGCGGCTGGCAAACTTGAAGCGGCCAGCAAAGACAAGCGGGACGCGGAGGTCAAGGCCAGTATCTTCGAATACACCTTCATGGGAGGCATGGGTTTTCTCGCTGGCCCGATGTTCCTCGTACTCATCATCAAACTGGTCGCGCCCGGTAT
>SPCK01000013.1 GCA_004525355.1 Spirochaetales bacterium | reverse complement strand
TGAACAGCATGATGACGAGCGCCAGGAAAATCGCCAGCGGGGTAAATGCTCCGATCACCGGGCTCAGGACTTCATTCTTGGCCAGTAGCATGGATATCATCTGGGTTACGTAATACAGCGTCGCACCCACAAGACTTACCAGGAGGCTCATGAGGAGGATATTCTTCTTGAACCTTCCAGCAAGCGCTGCGGACAACAGGCTGACCAGGAGCGGCGTCAGGGCATAGGAATATCGCCGCAGGTATTCGGCTTCCTGCGAGGAACTGGGAAGACCGGCCCTCTTCAGAAACGCGATGTGTACGCCCGCGTCCGCCAATGACATTTCATCCACTGGCTTGCCCCTACCTCTGAACGAATCGGGAGGTTCCCGATAGTCGGCATTCTCCCAGGTACCCAGGCTTTCATCGGTCAGGCTGTCACCATTCCAATAGAAACGCCTTACGCCATTGAATCGCCAGCGATCGCCCAACCATGTAGCGGACTGCGCATTGATGCGCATCGCAAAGTCGCCGGCATCGTCGCGCTCGACAACAGTCACGCCGGTCATGGTCATCCCTTCCTTGTCGAAGTAGCGGATGTTCCATACGAAGCGACCTCCCTGACCGAGGATGGTCACGTCATTCTCTCCCGCCGGAGCCTCTCCCGTCCTGAGCATCGCCTTTCCCAATTGTTTCTTGGCGGCGTAGGTGGGAACCACGACCGCGTCCTCGAACAGGAGAAATCCGACAGACAGTACCGCGGCGAACACGAATACGGGAAGCATGAATGATCCGAGGTGAATGCCCGATCCATAGACCACCATCAGTTCGTTATTGGCGAACATATTCCCGAGAACGAAGGATACGGCGAAAAGCATGGAGATGGGCAGCGACCAACTGACGCATCGCGGCGCGTAGAGAATCGCCGCCCTGACCACGCTGGACAGGGGCGCATCGTTCTGGATGTATTGGACGATATTCACCAGGACATCGGCCATCTCGAGAATCAGCACGAAAAACGTCATGGCAACGAGGAATACAGGGATGAACGATTCAAGTACATACACGTCAAGCGTTGTGGATCTATGAAACCGTTTCATGCCGTCCTCCTGGATGACAGGAGCGGAATCGATAGGAGTAGCACGAGCAGATTGGGAGACCACATCGCCAGAAACGGGGACAACGAAGAACGCAGGCCAAGCGTCTGACCCCCTATCAAGAGGCCCCAATAGGCAACCGAAACCAACAAGCCAAGCCCGAACCCAACCGTCCTGCCGCTCTTCCTGGCCCGGGCTCCGAGGGGAAAGGCAAGAAAGACGAAAAACAGCGCACCTGCAGGGATAGAGAATTTCTTGTAATACTCAAGCCGGTAGATATCAAGGGAGCGATCACGTATCGACCGATCGCGGAGGGCTGCCAGTGCGTCAAGTTGGCCTAGTAGCCTGGCAATGGAACTATCCAGTGAAGAACCCATTTCGGTGCGTTCAAAATACGCCGCGAGCAATTCGGCCTGCTTGGCTTGGATCTCATCTTGCCTGGAGGATGTCCGCCGGGCAAGCGCCTGTTCCTTGATCCGTATCTGGGCAAGTACATCGCGCGAACTCATTTCGCGCGGACCGACGCCAGGAGAAAAGTCGGAAAAAGTGGAGAGAAGAATGTTGTATTCCATCCTGTCGGCGCTCGAATACTCGAAGCGATCCGGCTTTGAAGGATCGCTTTCCTGGACGAATACCCCGTCGAGGACGAGAGAAATGATACCCGAGGCGGAACCGCGATCGACCAATTCAGCCCGCGCCGCGCCAATGACCCTGCTTGAACCGCTTTTCGTCGTATCCATGATGACGACGTCGTTCAGGATCCCATTCTCGATACCGCCGGTTACGATGACCGTATCGCGGTAGCGCTTGACCGAGTAGGGCTTGAGTTCGAGAGCCGGAGTCGTAGTTACCAGTTTTCGGTAGAGCTTTCCATAATTTATGGTACCCAGAGGCAACAGGACATCGTTCATCGTAAATGACACAAGGGCAAAGGCGAGACCCAGGGCGAGGAACGGAACGAATACGACCCGGCGCGGAATGCCGGCAGCGCGCATGACCAGCAGCTCATTGTCGCTGCCCAGGCGTCCTGCGGCCATGAGTGCCCCAACAAGGGAGCCGAATGGAAATGACATGGCAACGATGGCGGGCATGGCGTAAATAACCAAGCGGACCACGGCTCCGACAGGCGCCTTTCTTGCCAGTATATCCTCGGCCATCAACAAGAGCTGATTGATAAAAAATATGATGAAGAAAAACAGGAAGGCCACGGTGAATGAGAGGATGAATTCCTTGGCTATATAGAGCCAGATGGTGCGATACCGTCTTCCCGTCTTGATCATGCCTTGACTCTAATGCCCGGTCGAACCGAAGCCGCCATCTCCGCGTTCGCTGGAATCGAGCGATGCCACGGAAATAAAATTGGCTTGCGCGACGGGGCACACGACCAATTGCGCGATACGTTCGCCGTCCGATATCGTAACCGGATCGGATCCCAAATTGACCAGGATAACACGAATTTCTCCGCGGTAATCCGAGTCGACGGTGCCGGGACTGTTCAGGCATGTGACGCCACAGGTCGCCGCCAGTCCGGATCGGGGTCGAACCTGGGCTTCATACCCCTCCGGGAGCTGGATACGAAGTCCGGTCGGCACGACACACCGCTCTCCTGGAGATAGAACTATTGGTTTTTCAATGAAGGCCTTGAGATCGGCACCGGCCGATCCGGACGTATGATAATGGGGAGGAGACGCTCCACCTTCCATGACGAAGGATATCCGTGGTCGTTCCATGCGATCCTCCTGTCAACGCTAGCGGTCTGGCCAAACGCCAAGGATCTTTTCCCCGGCAGCCTGCACTCGCCTGGTCAGTTTACCATATAAAAGAATATTTTCTTTTGTCGGATCAAGTCTGGTATGAATCAAGGCATTGATACTGCCCACGTCACTGTACGCCGGCTGGTCCAGGCGACGCAAGACATCGCCTACAGTTTCGACCTTGCCCTCGAAAAGGTACTGCCTGGCCAATCGTTTCATGCGATATTCGGGGTCGTCTGAAGCCAATCGCAGGAGGCCCCTGATACGAGAAGCTGCCTCGTCGACTTCTTCGGGCATCAGGCCGTCAGTATGGAGCGCCTCCGACTCGCGCTTGTAAGCCTCAGCGAATCGCGGAAACTGGGAGGGCGAAGTCGCCGATGCTATGCCCCATATCCCGGAAATGACTGAAAAATTGAATGATGACCCGATACTATAGCACAGTCCGGCCCGTTCGCGCAGGCGCATGAACAGACGGGAACTCATGCTCTCGCCATAGGCCGAATTGATCATCGTCATGAGCCAGAATTCGTCCTTGCCAAAGGGACGTTCAAGGGGCAGGCCGGTAAATACGTATACCTGGCTACCCGTCGCGGGGACCATGCGACGCGAAGGAACGAAGGTTGCGTGCCCCGGATCACCGGCGGGTTTGACATTGCCGGATCGACCGACGACCGCGGCGAATGCATCGGCAAGGGCAACCGCGTCGACCGCCCCCGATGCCGTCATGACAATCGGCCCTGAACAAAAACGCTCATGGTGAAACGCGACCAAGGCATCGAACTCCGCCGATCGAACATCGTCGACGGTTCCTGCGATACGGCGGCCGACCGGGTGACCAGCATAGGTCATGCCGAAGAACTCGTCCTGACCAGCTTCCTCAAGATCATCCTCCGCTGACATGATCTCGTTGACTATCACGTCTTTTTCCAGCTCGAATTCCGCTTTGGTGAAACGCGGACGAAACGCCATGTCCAGCAAAACCGATGTGGCAAGCGAGGCTTTGACCGCCGGTATTGTGCAATGCAGGCAGACGGTTTCACGTTCGGTAAAAGCGTTGAGGAAACCTCCCTCGCGATCGATGGTTCGCGACAGGTTCTCTGCGTCACGATCTCCCGCTCCCTTGAACACCATGTGCTCGACAAAATGCGACAGGCCATGCTGCCCTTCCGCCTCAAACGCGGAACCTATCGGGAACCACAAGCCAATGGCTGCTCCTGAGGCGGCTGGCATGGGATCCGCGATGAACATGGCCCCCGGCCTTGGCTCCTGTATGAAAAGCGGGTTATCGTGCGGCATATAGGCTCCATGCTGGAATGATCGATACAAAAATGCAAGCCGCTCCTGGCTGCTACCAGATGCGAGAGGCCGCCCTCGCAAGGCCGGCCTCCCAGAAAGCATGCGGCTAATCGCCGCGACGCTGCTTCATACCGCGATACGGTATTGCGAAATTACTTCTGGTCTCCGCCTTCAATGGCATCGATATACGAAAGGTTCAGGCGACCGAGCTTGTCCACCTCGAGAAGTTTGACCGGAATGACTTGGCCTTCCTTGACCACGTCGGATACCGAGGCAACCCGTGTCCGGGACAGGCGGGAAATATGCACGAGGCCTTCTTTCCCCGGAAGTATCTCCACGAAGGCGCCGAAATCCATGACGCGCTTGACCGTGCCCTGATAGATTCGCCCTACTTCGGGATCTTCGGCGATGCCGAGAACCGCGTCCTTCGCGTCGTAGGCGGACTGCTGGTCCGACCCGTAGATGGTAACGCTGCCGTCATCGTCCACGTTGATCTTGACTCCGAACTGCTCGCACAAAGCCTTGATGTTCTTTCCGCCCGGCCCGATTATGGCACCGATCTTGTCGACCTCGATCTTGACACTGACGATCTTGGGAGCATATTTGGAGATATCCGCGGCCGGAGTGGCAATGGTCGCATTCATGATACCCAGGATGTGCAATCTGCCTCGCTTGGCCTGTTCCAGGGCCTTTTTCAGTATCTCCATGGATACGCCGGCTATCTTGATATCCATCTGGAAGCCGGTGATTCCCTCTTCGGTTCCGGCCACCTTGAAGTCCATGTCGCCGAGGTGATCCTCGTCGCCAAGGATATCCGAGAGTACCGCGAAGCGATCGCCATCCGTTATCAGGCCCATGGCGATACCGGCGACGGGTCGCTTGATGGGAACGCCCGCTACGAGCAGGGAAAGGGTGCCGCCGCATACGGAGGCCATGGAAGACGATCCGTTGGACTCGAGAACCTCGGATACGACGCGTATGGTATAGGGGAATTTGTCCTTGGCCGGCAGTACGCGTTCGAGGGCGCGGCGAGCCAGGTTGCCGTGGCCAATCTCTCGGCGGCCGGTGCCCAGCCGTCCCGTCTCGCCAACCGAGAAGGGCGGGAAGTTATAATGGAGCATGAACCGTTCGCGCCGGTCGCCTTCGATATCATCGAAGATCTGCTCGTCGAAGACGGTGCCAAGCGTAGTCACCGCGAGGGCCTGGGTCTCGCCGCGGGTGAATACGGCCGAGCCGTGGGTGCGGGGCAGGAGTCCGATCTCGCAGGTAATCTGCCGTATGTCTTCCAATCCCCGACCGTCAACGCGAGCGCCTTTGTCGAGGATGCCCGAGCGCAGGATCGAGTACTGCAGATCCTCCATCAGGGCGCCGAAAAGCTTGTTCTGGACTTCGTCCGTCAATACATCGGCAAATTTTTCCGCGGTCGCCTTGATGGCGACGGCGATAGCCGCGTAACGTTCCTGCTTGACCTTGGTGAACAGTGCGATTGACAGGCGCTCGCGGGCGTACGCTTCGATTTCCGACCTGCGACCCAGTTCGGCGCGCAGCGGCGCCATGCTGAGTTTTTCCTTGCCCACCTCGTCGCGCATCCTGCATATGAGTTTGCAGATCTCCGCGATAGGTACCTTGGCCGCTTCGATGGCGCCGAGCATCAGCTCTTCGGAAACTTCATCGGCGCCGCCCTCGACCATGGTGATACCCTGTTCGGTACCCGCGACCACGATCTCGAGCGCGGACCGCTCGATCTGGGCGTAGCTGGGATTGATGACGTACGCACCGTCGACATGACAGACCCGAACTGCTGCGATGGGGCCATTGAAGGGTATGTCGGAAATATGGACAGCCGCGCTGGCCGCGTTGATGGCAAGTACGTCTGGAGGATTGACCTGGTCAGCCGAGATGACCGTAGGGACAACCTGGATCTCCCGTCCGAAGGCCTTGTCGAACAACGGACGCATCGGGCGGTCGATAAGGCGGGATACCAGGATTTCGCGGTCCTTGGGCCTCATCTCGCGCTTGATAAAACCGCCGGGAATCTTACCAGCGGCATAGTATTTTTCGTTGTACTCCACGGTGAGGGGAACGAAGTCGAGTCCCTCGGTCACCTTGGACGAACAGCATGCGGTCGCCAGTACGGCGGTATCGCCGAAACGAGCGAATACCGAGCCATTTGCCTGCTTGGCCAGGTGCCCGGTTTCGAGGATCATATCCTCATCGTTTATCCTGTATGTGCTTACATGTGCCATAGGATAGTTGTTCTCCATTCACTGGTCGCGCCGGAAGGAACGTCACTGTCGTCGGGACGCGATCCGACGACGTGACTCTGGCGGCCGTGCCGCCGACCGGGAGTCTCGTCCGGATGGACGATCCTGGTCTTAATGCAACGAAGCCCGAACAGCGCACGTTCGGGCTCGGCTTGATAGTCCGCTACTTGCGGATGCTCAACTTCTCGATCAGTGAGCGGTACTTGTCCAAGTCCGTTCGCTGGAGGTACTTGAGAAGGCGCCTGCGCTGGCCTACCAGCTTGAGGAGACCGCGGCGACCGTTGGTATCCTTCTTGTTCGCCTTGAAATGCTCTGTGAGTTGCGTAATGCGCTCGGTGATCAGGGCGACCTGAACCTCGGTAGTGCCGGTGTTCTTCTCGCCCTCGCCAAATTCCTTGACGATTCTGGCCTTGTCTTCCTTGGTAACTGCCATCTCTCTATTCTCCTTGCTTCGTGTAATCATGTTCAGGATCGAATTCGAGGAACAGCGGCCTGCCCTCGAGAAAATCCGCGCGCGCCCGTATGTGGCCGTGCCGTACGGATATCGAGACGACCGACTTCCGGGAATCGGTCACGAGTGTACCCACGTAGTTACCGAATCGCGGGAGGACGAAACCGCGTTTGCCCGGTACCACATCAAGCAGACCGTGATTCGATTCCGTTTCGAGACCCCGAAGATCCAGCGTGTAGGGGCGACCCAGCATGGCGAGTGCCAGATCCATGCGTCCCCTCGTTACTGCAGCGCGTATTCCGCTTGAGCTTACCTTCTCGCCGTCCACCAGGACCGGTTCGACCACATCGACTTCCGCGTGGAAGCCGGCAGCAATCTCCCGGACGTCATGTGCATCCGTCGAGAGGCGATACCCACACTTGAAATCGCTGCCGACCGCGAAGAAGCGCACGCCGCAGGACCCAACGAGAGTCGAAATGAATTCGTTCCCGCCCAGTTTACTGAAATCGCCGGAAAAGTCAATCAGCACGCAGACTGTGAGGCCGAGGTCGTCCAGCGCCTCGAGCTTCTGATCGAGCGTAAACAGGTCACCCGCGAAGCGGTGCGGCGCCGTGACGCGCTTGGGGTTTTCCCTGAAGGTGACCGCTACGGGGACCTTCCCGGGCGCTTTTTTCAGGACGCGGCGCACCAACTCCCGGTGTCCTCTATGCACGCCATCGAATACGCCAATTGTTGCGGCCGCTGGCGGTGGTTCCAACCCGAACGCGCCTGCGATCGCTTCATCCCAGGTGACGATTCTCACGCACTCCCCTCGAATACCATGGCGTACCGCCATCGACCGCCGTCGGGCGCCGCCACGCCCAGGAGCGCGCCATCGGGGCCGAAGGCTGCCACCGGGGTTTCGCCAACCCTGTCCGCGAAAGAACCGATACGGCTCAGCGGTAGCCCGTTGGCGAAGGCTTTCGCCTCTTCGGTTCCCAGAGTCCGAGGTTCGAGACCCAAATCGACGGCATCGACGAGCCCGAGACGCCTTATGCGGGATGGATCGATTTCTTCCGGGGGGATGGCTTCTTCTATGGAGAATGATCCGGAAAAGGTCCGCCTGAGGGCTCCAAGGTGGGCCCGGCTGCCACAGCCGATGGCGATATCCCGAGCCAATGAGCGGATATAGGTACCCTTGGAGCAGGATACCCGAAAGCGTGCCTCACCATCCTTGAACGACAGGAGGTTTAATTCATTGATCGTGACGGATCTGGCCGCGGGTTCCACCGTTTCTCCCTTGCGCGCGCGCTCGTAGGCTCGCTTGCCATCCACGTGTACCGCCGAATAGGCGGGAGGAGCCTGCATGATGGTGCCGCGGAATGAGTGAAGCACTGATTCGAGCGCATCTTGCGTAGGCACCGATCCACGGGCGACAACCGAACCGTCGGGATCGAGCGTATCGGTCTCGCTACCGAAGGCAACAAGGGCTTCGTATACCTTGCCTGCATTCATGAAATAGTCAGAGAGCCGCGTGTAGCGGCCGAAAAGCACGACCAGAACGCCGCTTGCGAACGAATCGAGGGTTCCGGCATGGCCAATCTTGACTGACTTGTCGAATCGACGCTTGATCTTGGCCAGTATTTTGAATGAAGTAGCGCCTGGTGGTTTGTCTACGATGACGAAGCCCTCGGGTCCGGCTCCGAGGGCCGACCCGTGAGCGACTGGATTCATGGGAAAAGGCCCTTTATCTTCTCTCCCATTTCGAACCCTTCTTTGATACCGGGATCGGGGCAGAATACGAGCCGTGGCGTGAGCCGAATGCGTATGCGCTTGGAGATGGAGCCCTGGATGAATCCTGCAGCATGGTTGAGTCCGGCAACGCCTTCAGTCAGTGCGTCACCCTCTCTGAATGTCGAAACGAAAACCTTGGCATGCGACCCGTCACGTGCGACGTCGACCCGCGTAATGGACAGGAAACTGTCCACCCGCGGATCTTTTATCTCTCCGCGAAGGATCAATTGGGATACTTCTATCCTGATCTGCTCCTCCACGCGCTGTTGTCTAATTCTTTCCACGTTTTAAGTCGCTCAACTTTCTCATCACCTTGACCTGCTCGAAAATCTCAAGGACGTCATTTTCCTTGACGTCGCTGTACCCGTCTATCCCGATTCCGCACTCGAATCCGGCGGCAACTTCCTTGGCGTCATCCTTGAAGCGCCTGAGGCTGTTGATCTTGCCGGAGTAGATCTCGACACCTTCGCGAATGACCCGCACGCCCGCATTGCGTTTGACGGTGCCTTCGAGTACATAGCAGCCGGCGACCGCACCGATCTTGGGTACCTTGAATACCGAGCGGACTTCCACCTGGGCGATATCCTGTTCCTTTATCTCGGGAGCGAGCATGCCTTCCATCGCCAGCTGGATTTCCTCGACGGCCTTGTAGATGATGTTGTACTTGCGTATTTCCACCTTCTCCTGGTCCGCGAGAATCTTGGCCTTGGGAGTGGGGCGAACGTTGAATCCGATGATGAGCGCGTCCGAGGCGCTGGCGAGATCGACGTCGCTCTCGTTGATGGCTCCGGCCGCCGATCTGATGGCGACGAGGCGCACTTCTGATGTGGACAGCTTCTCGAGCGAACCCTTGAGTGCCTCGACCGATCCGTGAACGTCGCCCTTGATGAGCACCTTGAGTTCCTGGACCGAACCGTCGTGAAGGGTGTCGTACAGATTGTCCAGCGTCACCTTGCGAACGGTTTTGGCTACTTCCGAGCGCTTGAGTTCCTGCCGTTTGTCGGAAAAGGCGCGCGCCGTCTTCTCGTCCACCACGGCTTCAAAGGGATCGCCCGAGTTGGGCATGCCCTCGAATCCGATGACTTCGACGGGTGTCGAGGGAGGGGCCTCGGTCAACTTGACGCCCTTGTCGTCGAACATGGCGCGCACCTTGCCCGGGAATATTCCGGCCACGAAGCTGTCGCCCACCTTGAGCGTACCTCGCTGGACGATTACGGTCGATACGATGCCCCTGCCGTGATCGATGCGGGACTCGATTATCTTGCCTTCGGCGAAACAATCATGGTTTGCCTTGAGCTCAAGCACCTCGGCGCTCAGCAGAATGCCATCGAGAAGTTCGTCAATGCCCTTCTTCTGGAGGGCGGATATCTCGAAGAACATATTCTGGCCGCCCCACTCTTCGGGCTGGAGTCCCATATCCGACAACTGGGTCTTGACTCTGTCAGGATTGGCTTCGGGCAGATCAATCTTGTTGATGGCCACGATAATGGGTACCTTGGCCGCCCTGGCATGGTCGATGGCCTCCTCGGTTTGAGGCATGACACCATCGTTCGCGGCTACGACAAGGACGACGATATCGGTGATCTGGGATCCACGGGCACGCATCTTGGTGAACGCTTCATGACCCGGAGTATCGAGGAAGGTTATCCTGCCCTTGGGCGTCTCGACCTGATAGGCGCCAATGTGCTGGGTAATGCCCCCGAACTCCGACGCGATGACATTCGACTTGCGGATAGCATCAAGCAGCTTCGTCTTTCCGTGATCGACGTGGCCCATGACCGTGACGACCGGCGCCCGGTGCTTCATGTCCTCGGGCTTGTCCGCGACCTTGTCGATGATGGTCTCGTCATACAACGAGACGATATGCACCTCGCAACCGTACTCGTTGGCGAGTATTGAAGCCGTATCGGAATCGATCTGCTGGTTGATGGTCGCCATCACGCCGAGCGTCATGAGCTTTCCGATCAGTTCACTTGGCTTTATGTTCATCTTTTTTGCCAATTCCGCTACCGAGATCGTTTCCATCATATCGATGGACTTCGGTATGGGATTGGCTTTGGCCATCGAGGCTTTCTTCCTCTGCAGGTTCAGTTTCTGCTCGAGGCTTTCTTCTTTCCTCTGATACGAGGGTTTCTTGGCCTTGATGAAGCGCTTGGACATCGGCTTCTTGTCACCGGCAGGAAGCGGTCCTCCTGAACCGGGTGGACCGTTGCGAGGGCCACCGGGCCTGGGTCCGCCATAGCCGGGGCGCGAGCCTCCAGGACCGCCAGGACCGCCGGGACCACCGGGACGGGGTCCGCCATAGCCGGGGCGTGGCGTGTAGGGCCTGCTGCCCGGACCACCCGGACCACCCGGACCGCCCGGACCACTTGGCCGACCGGCATATCCGCCCTGCCCTGCCCGCCTTGGTGCGTATGAACCGCTTCTCCCGCCTTGGCCGCCGCCGCTGTAGCCGCCGCCCTGGCCGCCGCCGCTGTAGCCGCTGCCTTGGTTGCCGCCGCTGTAGTTGCCGCCGCTGTAGCCGCCGCCTTGGCTACCACCGTCCTGGCTACCGCTTGGTGGGCCCCGGCGTTCGCCAGTACCACCCGAAGGGCCGCTGGGCGCTCGATAGCCACCTACGCGACCGACAACACGCGGACCAGTACCGGCAGGCCTGGTAGTACGGAGATTGGCCGGAGAGGAACCCGCAGGACGAGCAGTCCCGGCGGGAGCATGCGCGTGCGTCGGAGCGGGAGGCGTAGCGGAACCTTCCGGTCCTGCGGTCCCGGTCGTCCCGGGACTCTTCCTGACCGCCTCATGCCCTTCCGCGGTCGCTTGCGCGCCGGTTTTATCGTCGTGGTGGGCCACAACGCGGGCAGTCGACTTCCTGGCGCTTCCTGCGGTCGCGGCTGAAGCGCCACCCGTGGAAGCTGAAGACGATGCCTTTTTCTTGACGACGACCACCTTCCGCTTCTCACCGCCTTCGGCGACAGGAGCGACCTCATCCTGGGGTTTGGGTTTAGCCTGCTTTATCAGGACAGGCTTGGGTTTATTTTCGTTCGAATCAGACATGGCTCACCTTCAAGATTCCGGGTCGGTCGCGTCCTCATCCTCGTATTCGAAGGAAAGGGCGACCCCGCACTGCGGGCAATTGGTCATATCCGGCGTTACCGTTGCATGGCAATCCGGACACTCGTACACGTCGAGCTCTTCTTCCTCTTCAGCGGGTTCGGGCTCTGGCTCCTCCTCCGCTTCTTCTTCGATGACCTCGACATTCTCCTCGATAATGCGCCGCAGGATATCGGTATCCTCGACCGTCAAGCCTTCGATAGCCAGGAGGTCTTCGTCGGACCGCGCCAGGAAGTCTTCGATCATCTCGATACCGGCGACGCCCATCAACGTGCAGACCCTCTCGTCGACTCCAGGAAGTTCATCGAGCCTGAGAATCTCTTCCTCGTCGCCGAACAGACTCGAAGCGGCGCGTCGCGCCTCGCTTCCGAGGTCGAGCTCGCGGAATTGTTCCTCAGTCTTGACGTCGATGTTCCAGTCGCAGATCCTATTGGCCAGGCGTACGTTCATGCCCTGCTTGCCGATGGCGACCGACAATTGGCTCTCATCGACCACCGCCAGCGCGCTTCGTTTGGCCTCATCGTAAATATAGACTTCCCTGACATCAGCGGGCGAAAGCGCGTTCTTGATGAAGCGCCTTGGATCCGCTTCGTACTTGAGTACGTCGATCTTCTCGCCCTCGAGTTCGCGGATGATGTTCTGGATGCGTATGCCCTTGAGGCCGACGCAGGCACCTACCGGATCAACGTCGTCTCGGTGGGAGAAAACGGCGATCTTGGTACGGTAGCCGGGCTCGCGAACGATCTTGAACACTTCTACCGTCTTGTCGTAGATCTCGGGCACCTCGAGTTCCAGAATCTTATGCACAAACTCTGGGTGGGTACGGGAGAGTACGATTTGGGGCCCGGCTTTGCTCACCTCGGCGATAAGTGCCTTGATGCGTTCGCCTGGTTGATATGTTTCACGAGGGGACTGGAACTTCTTTGGAAAGAAGCCTTCCACCTTGCCCAGATCGACGAAAATGTTGCCGTTCTTTTCCCGTTGGTAGTATCCGATGATGATTTCGCCCTGCTTGGCCTTGAATTCGGCGTAGAGCGTATCCCGTGATATCTCGCGAAGGGATTGGCGAGTCGTCTGCTTGGCAAGCATCACCTCGTGCAGGTCGAATTCACGGGGGTCTATCGGTATCTCGAGTATGTCTCCGGGTTCGGCGCCCTCGGCCATTTCCTTGGCCTCTTCAAGCGATATCTCGAGGACGGGATCCTCGACGTCCTCGACGATGGTTCGCTTGGAAAGGATCTCTACGCCCTCGTAGTTCTCGAGGAAGCGCACGACGGCGTTCTCGGCAGTGCCGAAACGCTTCTTGTAGGCCGCGACGAGCGCGTCCTCAATCGTTTTGAGAACCAAGTCCTCGGAGATTCCCTTTTCGTATATGAGCTGGCGGATCGCCTCTGCCATATCTGAAGCCATGGATTACCTACCCTCCTGGGAAAAATCGAGCTTGCCTTTGCGGATGGTTCCTACGGGTATAGCGATACGTTCACCACTCCGATCCAGGGCAACAGTTGCCCCGTCATACGAAGCGATGACGCCACCTACCTGGTCGCCATCCTCGAGTACCAGGAGTACGCCCCTGTCGACGAAAATTCCATACTCGCGCGCATCGCGAAAGGTCCTGTCGATACCCGGCGAAGCTACCTCAAGGTGGAAGTCCTCTTCGCCAAGAAGTTCCGCCAGCCGCGGTTGCATGAGCTTGTGAGCACGCGCGCATTCCTCGATTCCCGTGCCTCCCGGTCGGTAGACCACGGAACGCACGCTCACCGATCGTTTGTGGCCGCTTGCCACGAGTTCGACAAGCCGCAACCCGATCCCTTCGAGAAGATCGGAAATATCGTTGAAGAGCTCTTTTGACTCTATCATATACCTAAAAAAAAGAGCCGCTTGAACGACTCTTCTTAACTCCAATAAGAAAAACCATTATCGTTGAACATCATAGCCGTCGTCACCGGCTTCGTCAATACGGCTCCAAAAGAGTCGCCATGAGGCGTCGGCCTGTCGAGCGGGAAAAAGCCAGAACGCAGAGCGCCGGCATTCAGTCCGCCGCGAAGACCATGGCGGCCACCAAGGTCGCTCCGGAGGCCTTGAGGACGCGCGCACACTCGCTGAGGGTTGCCCCGGTGGTCAGTACGTCGTCAAGGAGCACGTATCGGAGCGATGGATCGAGAGGCGCCTTGACGGCAAAGGCGCCCTGCATGTTGGCTGCCCGTCCGGCGAAATCGAGATTCTTCTGCTCGATGGCGCTTCCCCTGCGCCCGAGCAACCTTGCCACCGCCACGCCATGGCGGAGCTCAAGTGCGCGGGCAAGATCCTCGACCTGGTCCCAGCCTTTTCGCCTGAGCTTGCCGGGCCTGGGCGGAACAGGAACCACGACGGCGCCTGGATACGTCGTCCGAAGCCCGTCCGCCAGATAACGCGCCATGAGTCTGGACAGGCTCCGCCTGCCGCCTGCCTTGTAGGCGACCAAGAGCTTCTTGACGTTTCCAGCATAGCGAAACAGCGGGAAGGCGGAGTCGAAATCATAGACAGAACAGCGGCAACGCATGCACAGTTCGCGTTCGGAGATGAGGGACTTGCCGCAGCGGATGCAGCGAGTGCCGGATATCGGCTGAAGCGATGCTTCACACGCGTCGCAAAGAGGCCACCCGAGCCCGGCGGGGACGGCTCCACCGCAGACGACGCAAGACCTGGGGAACAGCGCTTCCGACAGCAGGCTCGGGAGATCGTTCAATTTCATGCAATGTCAACGTCCGACCAATAATCAGCGCTTTCGATTCGGCAGGTTCTTTTTAAGCGCGGCCAACCGGTTGAGCGCATCCAGCGGGCTGAGCCTGTTCACGTCCATGGCGCGCAGTTCCTCGAGCACAAGTTCGTCAGCAGAGAAGAGCGACCCCGAATCGGCAAGCCGCGAGTCATTCGAAATCTTGCCGTCAATCCTGCCCGCGTCGACGGGCAAGCGTCGTTCCTGCTCCTCCAGCTGTTCCCGTATCTCCTGCGCCCTGAGAACAACCGATCGGGGAATACCCGCCAGACCGGCGACATGAATGCCATAGGAACCAGCGGCCGGTCCCGGAACAACGCGCCGAAGGAAGACCACCTCGCCTTCGCGCTCCTCCACGGCCATCGACAGATCCACCAAACGCGAATGACGGAGCGCGGTGAGCTCGTGGTAATGCGTTGCGAACAGGGCGCGACACCCGATCCGTTCCAGTACGTCCTCGCTGACGGCCCAGGCGATGGCCAGGCCATCCAGGGTGCCGGTTCCGCGGCCTACCTCGTCCATTATGACCAAGCTCCGGGAAGAGGCATTGTTGAGGATGCTTGCCGTTTCATGCATTTCCAGCAGGAATGTGGACTCCCCGCGGGCAAGGTTGTCCTGTGCGCCGACGCGGCAGAAAATTCGGTCCGCAACTCCGATCCGGGCGGAAACAGCGGGAACGAAGGATCCTGCCTGCGCCATGAGGACGATCAGGGCGTTCTGCCGGAGGAAGGTCGATTTCCCGGCCATGTTCGGGCCTGTTATCAAGGCGAAGCTCGTCGCCATGGTATCC
>SPCK01000094.1 GCA_004525355.1 Spirochaetales bacterium | reverse complement strand
TCAAGGACGCGCTCGCCGAGGCCGCGAGCGACGCGGTATTCGCATGCGTGCGTGTCGCGATGGTCGGAGGAGGCTCATTGTCGAGCCTGGTATCCAGGCAGGCCATTCTGGGCTTGGCCCGCAAAGCGGTAGAGGCAGCTTGGCCTGCCACCGCAAGAATGCTGTCGGACGCATTGTCTGACAGGACCATCCGCGCGTCGATGGAAAAGGTCGGCGCCAAGGTCGTCAGAAAGCTCCTGGACAGGTTCAACGCGTTCCAGCGATTCTTCATCGGGCTGGGGCAATACGACCGCGCCATCCTGGAGAACATGCCCGAGACCATCAATGATGCTATCGAGGCGGTAAACGTACTCATGGCGGATGACGTGACCAGGGAAGCCATCGTCGACAGGATCGAGCGAACGATCGGGGAGGCCTTGGACAAGCCCATATCCGCATGGCAAGCCTTCGGGACCGCCGATGCCATCGCTGCTTCCAAGGAACGTCTACGGAGTGAATTGCGGTCCGCCCTGGACGCGCCCCGACCGGAAGGGTCTCCGGGAATTCTGCGCGCGGCGTTGGGCGGTGTGACGGTCGCGAAGGTGCTTGACGCATTTCCCGCCATCAGGGCAGCGTTGGGAGATTCCGTAGCGCGATGGTTCGTATCCCTGGTCGCCCCCGAAGGAGAAAAAAACCAGGCCGCGGTAGCTCTTGGTCGCATCGCTTCGGCCTTCGTCGGCGCCTTTTCACGATCCGCCTCGGGGTGTCCCGTCGGCGAGCTGCTCGGGGCGGACGATGCGCTGGTACTGCGAATCGCGGCCGCGTCGAGCGCCGGTATCGCGGAATTGGCTGCGCGCGAAAGCGGCGCGATGCTGCGATCGCTTGACGTACGCGGCCTGGTGGTGGACAAGATCGATTCGCTGGACATGATCGAGGTGGAGCGCATGCTGTTGCGGGTCATCGATCGCGAGCTTCGGGCGGTGACGTGGTTTGGCGGCATACTCGGCTTTCTGATCGGATTGATGCAGAGCGTGTTGTTTCTTTTTCGGTGATACGAACTTCATTCGATAAATCTGGAATCCGAGGATTACTTTCACTATACTGATTCCCATGCGGGTTGCAATAAAGTGCCCCGGGAACGGAAGTAAAATATGGAAAGTCAAGTTCGTTTGTTATTGGTCGATGAAAGCCCCGCATTCCTGAGCGAGCTCAAGAGCATGGTCGAGCCGGGTTTCCTGGTACATTCCGTGGAAACAGCGGCTCAGGCGATGGACATGGCTGAGCGCGTCGCGGTATCGGTCGTATTCCTGGATATCGCGCTGCCTGACGGCGAGGGATACGACGTATGTGCGCAACTGAAGAAGCTCTACTCGATGCGGCCGCTCCAGATCGTCCTCATGTCCTCGTCCGTCGGGGATAAGCAGCTCGAGAAGATCATGGTCGCGGGCGCGGATGATTTTATCACGAAACCCTTTGAAACGCTTGAATTCCAGCTCAGGCTGAAGGCCGCCACGATACGACTGGCCGCGCAGGAGCGCCTTGTGGCAGAGCGCGATTTTTATCGTCGGGCCGTGCATCAGGAAGAAGCCCTGTCGAGCAAGCTTCTGGACAGGCAGATGAACCTCAAGGAAGCACTCGCGGTCGCGACCGAGAAGAAGAAGGTGCTCGAGACCGAAGACAAGAAACTCGCTGCCGGCGCCAGGCTCGACGTGCTCTCGGGTCTCCTGTCCAGGCAGAGCCTCGCGTCGCGAATTGAGCTGGAGGTCAGAAAAACATCCGAGCTGGACGTGACGCTGTCCGGCCTCATGATAGACTTGGACCGTTTCAAGTCGGTCAACGACACTTGGGGAAATCTGGCCGGCGACGAGGCGATCAGGACCACCGGCGATGCCATTCACACCTGCCTGCGTACGGAGGATTACGCCGGGCGCTACGGCGGCGAGGAGTTCTTCGTGCTGCTCCCCGGCGCGACGCTGGACGTCGCCCTGACAGTCGCCGAACGCATCCGTTCATTCATAGAAATGACTTCCGTGAAGCGCGAAGGCAAGACTTTCTCGGTCACCGTTTCAATCGGAGCGGCCGAGTTGAGGAAGAGCGAAAGCCCCGGCGAATGGGTGGCGCGAGTGGACTTGGCCATGTACCGGGCAAAGCAACTGGGCCGCAACCGCGTCGAAGCCTGAATCCCCTGCTTCAGCCGTTTCTTCCTTCAAGAAACCGTGCCGCCTCGGCGCACAGGTAAAACGACCCGGTTATCAGTAGGGGAGCGTTTCTCTTCGCGGCATGGTCGAGCGCGGCGAGGATGGCCTTCTGCGTGTCCGCTTCTATGCGGACGCTGAAACCCTTTCCGGCAAAAGCCTCCGCGATGGCATCCACGTCGCTCTCCTTGAACGTACCTGGCCGGGTTACGATCACATCGCCCGATATTCCCGAAAGCTCGCCTGCCATGGCTATCGGATCTTTGTCCTTGGCGCAGCCGAACAGGAGAATCCCACCCAATGGGAAGATCGAGAGGAAATCGGCCGCGCAGGCTCGGACCGAGTCGGGGGTATGCGCGCCGTCCAGTACAACCGTCGGGTTTCCAGGGATAATCTCGAAACGCGCGCGAAGCCGACCGAGGCGCAGGCCTTCTGCGATCGTGTCAGAAGCAATTCCGAGATCGAGGGCGACAAGGGCGGCGAGTGTCGCGTTGCGCGCCTGTACCTCGCCGATGAGCGGCGTGACCAGATCGAGGGAAGCCGGCCCGGATCTCCTGTCCATGAAGCGAGCTGTGAATGAAGTGCCCGAAGCGCTGATACGCACATCGCCTATTTCCGCAGCCTCGTCGAGCACGGTCAACGGTGCGGCCATCCGGATGGCTGTATCCCGGATTACCCGCAGGGCGTCCGGCCGCAACGCGCTCGTATACACGGGTATACCGGATTTGATGATGCCGGCTTTCTCCGAAGCGATTTTCGGAATCGTGTCGCCCAGAAGTTCCGTATGCTCCAGTTCGATGGGCGTGATGACGCAGACCTCGGGCGTGATCACGTTGGTTGAATCGAGCCGGCCGCCCAGGCCCACCTCGATGACCGCCCTTTTGCAGCCGGCCTTTCGAAAACAGAGAAAGCCCAGCATGGTCAGAAGTTCGAAGTAGGTGGGCGCCTCGCCGCCCGGAAAATCCTCGGGAGCTCGGCCCTGAAGCCCGGCCGCCAGTTCTTCAGCGCAGGGAAGCAGTATGCCATCGCCGACTGGGTCGCCGTTCACGGCTATGCGCTCGGTAAAATGCAGCAGGTGCGGCGAGGTGTACAGGCCGACCGGCGGATCGACCAGGCTGAGGATGGACGCGATCATGGTGGCGGTCGAGCCCTTGCCCTTTGAACCGGCGACGTGAACGGCCCGGTAGGTTTCGTCGGGAGCCCCGAACAGGTCTTTGAGCGCGACCATACGATCGAGCCGGTAGGCGGGGGGCTCCAATTTGCGCTCGAAGTTCAGGAACCGATTGAGGAAATCATAGACCGCGTCCGCGCATGCAAATTCTTCCATGACTATCAGGTCCTTTCCATCCGGGCAGCGACGCGTGCGAGAATGGCATGCGCCGCATCAAGGCCGGTAACCCGTTCCAATTCCTCGAATCCGGGGCATGCGTTCAGTTCGCAGACCATGAAGGCCGTTTCCATGCTGTTTGCGAAAAGAAAATCCACCGTTCCGTAGTCCAGCCCCGAGGCATTGAAAATGCGTTCGGCTTCGGACCGGAGGCTCGCGGGGGCGTCGAACGGTTCCATGACGCCGCCTGCGTGGGCATTGGACAGGAAGCCAGGCCCACTGCGCTTTACGCACACGGACGAGACTCCGGGCATTCCCGCGTGCGGCACGGAAATCGCAGCGCCGGACCCGGCACGATCGTCGCCATGCATCCAGTCGGCGAAGAAGAATCGTACGTCCCGGCCATGCGACGCGGTCAGGTAGTCCTGGGCGATGCACTGGATGACGAAAGCCGGATTACCCGGTCGGGGGCGATCGACTGCTAACGCAAGATATTCGTTCCACTCCTGTATCGACGTTATCAAGGCGACCCCGTAACCCATCTTGCCGAAGCGCGGCTTGACCACGAAGGGCGGGGTTTTCGGGGGCGGACACTGCTGGCCCGCCTCGATCTGAAACGTCACCGTCGAAGGGTGGGTGCAACACATCGACGAGAAGAACAGGCTTGAAGCGTATTTGTCCGTGGCCAGCGCCGCTGCGGGCGCATTGTTCACCGTGCGTATACCCGCGCCCTCGAGCGTCTCGTAGAGGTCCCGCGGCAGTTCGCCCCGCAGCAGGGCGACGTGGGAGCGGCATTCGTCGATGATCGCGTTCGCGTTCGTGTCCGGGGAGAACAGCAGGGCAGTGTAATCCAGGCCCATGGACTTGGCGGCGTCTGCAAGTCGCCTGGCAGGAAAGAATTCGAGTAGGTAGGCCGGATCGTGTGTCTTGAGGCCGTAGACGAGTCGTATGCCCATGCGTCGATTATAGCGCTTGGGCGCGAGCGGCGACAGCGACGAGCCATGAAGCGGGCCAGGCCACCGCGCCCGATGCGAATGCGGCCTTCAGGGCTTCCAGGATTCGCACCGCCATTTCTTCGCCCATGTGGACTCGGACGAACGCTCCGTAGGCAGACGAGTCAGCCATCCAAGCCTCTGCCTCGCGATCCCCCAGGCGGCGTTCGCTCTGGCCATCCAGGCGTACGGTTGACGCGACCGATAATCCGATTCCAGACAGCGCGGAAACCAGGCTGTCCTCGGAGTGGCCGCCGGCCAAGCCTTCGTCGTAGAAGGCGGCGTCAGCGGAGCCAAAGGCCCGGGCTTGCTCCGGTGCCAGTCTATCCGCGACCAGGCCAGGCAGGAATCCCTTGGCGGCTGGCCTGCGTTCGGCCAGAACGAAACGCGCAGAAAGGAAGGCCTCCGAGCAGGCGCGCAAGCCCGACAGGGCTTCTTCTGTGTTTGCGGACAGGAATCCGATGGCGATAACCGAGTCGAAGGCTTCGTGGCCCACCGCGCCAATTGCTTTCTGGGCCACCGAGGCAGGATCGGGGCAGGCAACGATGGCAGGTCGCAGAAGTTCTTCCACGTCGGAGTACGCGTAAGCCAGGCGCTCGATGGCCGCGGCATCGCGGACCATCGCGCATACCGAGCCGTCCGTGCAACGACGCGATGCTTCCCTCGCCAAAAGGCCGTCATCGGCGTTCAGGACGAGTATGTTCTCGTGCCGCTGCGGGTTCAGCGCTGCCATCACGGCGTTGCGGAGGTCCGAAAGCAGGGCCGCGGTTCCCGTCCTGGCGCTCCATGCTTCCTCGACACGTCTTGCAACGGCGGCCCCGCCGGGCGATTCGTCTCCGGCCAGCCAGGCGGCAAGCTGCGTGTCGCGTCTTCGCAGGACCTCGTCCCGGAGCGTCGCTTCGTGGCCGATCGCGCCCGGACGGTAGAACACGGCGCCCCGCAGGGAGTCGGGCAGGTATTGCTGGGCCGCCCAGTGGCCCTTGTAGGCATGCGGATACAGGTAGCCCGCGCCGTGTCCAAAGCCGTCGGCATCGCGGCTGGCGTCCTTCAGGTGATCGGGTACTTCAGCCTTTTCCTTTTCCACGGCGGCCAGAGCGTCGTAATAGGCCATAGTGGAGTTGGACTTGGGCGCGGTCGCCAGGTAAAGCGCAGCCTGGGCCAGGAAGAACTGCCCTTCCGGCATTCCTATCCGCTCGAAGGCCGCCGTACAGGCCTCGACGGTTCGCAGCGCCTGCGGGTCCGCCAGACCGACGTCTTCCGCGGCTGAAATGAGCAGGCGCCGGAATATAAAACGCGGATCCTCACCGGCATATACCATGCGCGCCACCCAGTAGAGGGCCGCATCGGGATCCGAGCCGCGCAAGCTCTTTATCAGCGCGCTGGAGGCGTCGTAATGATAATCGCCGTCGCGGTCGTAGAGTACGGCGCGCTTCTGGATGCTCTCCTCGGCGGCTTGCATGGTTACACGTACTTCACAGCCGTCAGTCGGCGGCCAGGGTTCGACGCTCGTCTCGACCGCAAGCTCCAACGCGTTGAGGAGGGAGCGGGCGTCGCCGTCGGCCACCGCGACAAGATGCTCCAGCGCACCGTCCTCAAAGTTGACGATCCAACGGCCGTAGCCGCGCTCGTTGTCGCCAAGTGCCGCCCGGGCTGCCTTGAGGAGGTCGTCTTCGCCCAGGGACTGCAGCTGAAACACGCGCGACCGGCTGACCAAAGCCTTGTTTACCTCGAAGAAAGGATTTTCGGTGGTAGCGCCCACCAGGATGATCGTGCCGTTCTCCACCCAGGGCAGCAGGGCGTCCTGCTGGGCCTTGTTCCAGCGATGCACCTCGTCCACGAAGAGTATGGTCCGGCGGTCGTACAGGTCGCGCTCGCGCCTGGCCGACTCTATCGAGTCGCGTATGGCCTGTACGCCGGACAATACCGCGTTGATGGACAGGAAGCGTGAACTGGTGGTGTTGGCAACGATACGGGCCAGGGTCGTCTTGCCGGTGCCAGGCGGGCCGGACAGGATGATGGACGACAGGCGGTCGCGCTGTATCGCCCGCCGCAGAAGCCGACCTGGGCCGACGATATGTTCCTGCCCGATGAACTCGTCAAGCGTCCGCGGACGCATCCTGTCCGCCAGCGGCGCGCCCGAGGCTCCGGATACGGAACCGCCGCCCGGGGGGGCGGCGGTAAAAAGATCGTCGCTCATTGAATCGTCGCGGTTACTCCCTGCGCCATCCGGACCAGGATCCGGCACTGAAATGGTCGGACCACAGCCCGTTACCGTCGGTCAGTGCGAACAGCGTGTCGTTGTTGAAGGCGACGATGCTTCGCACCGAGAGTCCGTCCAGGCTGATGGAGAAGTTGATCGCGTCGGCGACGAGATCATAATTCTCGTTGGCTTCAGCCGTTGCCGCGTTGAAGCCGAACGCGTCGAACTCGAGGTAGCCGCCGGCGGGCGAAACGTCCGAGGACGAACGCGGGTAGACCCTGGTGGGAACGAGGAGCGCTTGTTTGGTGCCGTAGTCCACGTAGGCAGGTAGCCCGAAGGCGTAGTCCGTGTCACGATAGTTCTCGAAGACGGAGCTGGCCGCACTCCAGCTTGCGTTGTAGTCATAAACGGTACCATCTCTGGTCGTGAATGCACAAACGGCAGAAGGAGCCAGATTAGTGACGCCGCCAAAGAAGGCCGAAGGGGCGGTAAGGTCGACATCTATGGCATCCGCCGTTGTCCCGGTCAGTATGTCCGCTCCTGCCGTGAACCAGTAATTGGAGCCGTCATACGCAACCGAGTTCGGCAGGCCGATGGCCGCGTCCTGGATGCCTGCGTCAACAAAATTTGTGCTGTCGAAATAGTACAACGAGTGCGTGGTCACTGTATCGTCGCCCGTACCAGTGATCAGGGCCGTCACGGCGAAGAGATCGGTATTCGCCGCTAGTACCGATCGGACCGATTCGTTCGCGGCGAGCGCGGCAGTGAAACCGACCTGCGCCCATGGGCCGATTCCGTTCCAGGACCACACGCCCAGGTTGGCGCCCGTTGCCGTGTTGACGAACGTTACGTACAGCATTGCGCCGTCCGTCGCGCCGCTCGTGGCGAATAGGGTACCGCT
>SPCK01000478.1 GCA_004525355.1 Spirochaetales bacterium | reverse complement strand
TCGGACAGAATTCCAGAAATCCTCGGATCCCAGAACGCGTACATAATTCTGCAACCCGATGAAGGCGGGAGCCTTGAGAGACAGGAGCCTCTTGTTGAAGAAGCTCGTCCAGATGGCATTGATCATGGGATAGAACGAAAACACCGAGAAGAAAACGAGCCCGGGCGCCACGAAGGCCCACCCCCATTTCGACCTGCTCCGCTCGAGTCTACCCACTGATTCGCGCGGCTTCATGGCGCACCTCCATCGTACAGGATTTCATGAACGGAAACACGGCGCCCTCCGAGAATCGCGCGAAAGCACGCCGTGTTTCACTCTCAATCGTTCGGGTACGTTTTACTCATCCGCGAGAGCGGCTGTCACGTCCTTGCGCAGTTTGTCGAGGGCCTTGGCCGGATCCACGCCCGACATCATTACCGATTCAAAGGCTTCTTTGAGCAGGGACTCTATCTTTGAGCTTGCGGCACCGTAGTATACGATATGCGCGGCGGCCATGTCCTTGGTGAACACGTCAGAATACGGCATCGCCTTGTATGTCGCCGACTCCATCAGAGCCTTGGTGGGCTGTACTATCGCGACCTTCTCGAGGTATTCAGCGCCATGACTGAGCATGTAGCCGAGCAGGGCCCATGAGGCCTGCTGGCTGAGCTTGGGTTTCTGGGCGTTTACCATATAGAAATGGCCGTAGTAGTTGTTCGGCACCTTCTTGACGGCGTCCTTCCACTGGGGGAAGGGAATGACCATCCACTCGCCTGAATTGAAGAACACGGGATTGGCGTCGCGCATCCTGGCTTCCTGGTAGAGTCCCGAAAGGGACATGGCCATCTCGTTCTTGTCGTTGTCGAATACCTTGCGGGCGGCCGTGTAGGTGGGCGATCCGAGGTTCTTGCCGTTCGGGCCGAAATCCTTGAAATAATTGAGCACCTTGAGCCATGCGGCATCGCCAACGATGACTTTCTTGCCGTCCTTGGAGACAAGCTCGCCGCCAAGCTGCTCTACCATCGGAACGACCGAGGTCAGGTAATACGGATAGCGGAAGTCGAAGCCGCGGCGCGTTATGATCTGCCCGTCGCGCGTGACGATCTTCTCGGAAACGGCCATCACGTCTTCCCAGGTCTTGGGATAATCCTTCATGGGATCGAGTCCCGCATCCCTGAAGATCTTCTTGTTCAGGTACATCGCCCAGTTGGTCAACTCGAGGGGCATGCCGTAGATCTTGTTGCCCTCGGTCACGGAGTCGAGCATACCGGGTAGATACTTGCCCTGCATGTCCCGGAGGTTCCTGAATCCGGCGGCCGCGAAATCGACCGGGGCAACGCGCCCGTTCGTAATGAACTGGTACTCGTCGAAGATCTCCAGGTTGAAGATGTCCGGGCCCGCGTTGGCGGCGAAACCGGCCACGACGATGTCCTTGATCTTGCCGGACGGATAGGTAACGTAGTTGACGGTGACGCCGGGATTGGCCTTGATGAATTCATCGATCAGGCGTTTCTCCAGCGCTGTCCTGTTCGGATCCTCATGGGTCCAGATGACGACTTCAACCTTCTTCCCCTTGAGGACCGAAATGGTCGGCGCCTGCGCGAAGGCGGGCGCGATGATGGCAAAGGCCAGCAGAATAGCTACAAAACGTTTCATGGTATCCTCCTGTATGGATTACGGTAATTAAATCATCAGGGCGTTTCACGCCGTTCGCAATGCCGCTAATTCGACATTTTGTTTGCTATAGCGACATCCGCTTGCGTAATTGCCGGCGCCCTGCTACCGTCCAGAGAATGTTCAGGTTCTTTCTCAAAAAAAGCATGTATGACGGGTGGGACAATCTGTTCACCCTGGCGGGCTTCAACGCGGCGGCGTTGGCCATCGCTGCTGGCGGCCTGTATCTACTGACGCGTATCGACGCCCCAGCGGCTCGCATCGCGGGTGTCGCGGTGCTGATCCTCGGCGGAGGACTCTGGAGCGCCGTAGCGACGAACGCCCTGTATCGGATTGCCGACAACAAGTCGATATCGCTGGACGACCTCGCGTCCGCCTGTGTCGAGAGCATCGTGCCCGGCCTGCAATTCAGCGCCATGGCCTGCGTCATGATCGTGCCTATCGCGGTGGCCCTGCCCTTCTACGCGTCCATGGGCGGAATCCTCGGAGCATTCCTCGCGGGCTTGGTCCTCTGGTTGAC
>SPCK01000295.1 GCA_004525355.1 Spirochaetales bacterium | reverse complement strand
GGATATTGGGGCGATGCAATCAATCGGTATGAATTCAAAATAAACACAAAGCCAGTTTCAGAAGCCGCGGCTTTTGAAACTGGCTTTGGCAGGGTACTGACAAAGTTGGCTGCAATGACAGCATTCCTGGCAATTGCACTATCAATGTGGCTGTTGAACAATCGCTTTCGCGGTTTGCCAACAGCCTGTCAACGCCGGATCAACCGGTTGGTACGTCGGTTGGCGTTGCCTGGCCAGCAGCCGCCCCCCCGATCCTTCACACCTGCGTAAGGGCCCAATCCCGGGCGGCCAGAATCATGGCCTCATCGGGTTCCTTGATGTCTCCGCGTTCCATCATGGACTCGAAAAGCTTCCTGGAAGCGGCGATTTCACCGCTTGCCCAAGCGAAGACCTCGTCGCGTGTCCTGGGAACGCGGGCCAAACCTTCTTTTACCGCTTGCTCGGCCACGTCCGCGGCCTCGACCGCGAAGACATCGCTCTCGTTCATGGTGGGAACTATGTTGTCGACGTCGATGCCGCGCGCCTTGGCGAAGTCGGCCATGGAATGGGCGCATCGCATGGCCATGCCGTCTGAAATCTTGCGGGCGCGGACGGCCAGGGCCCCCTTGAGTATGCCCGGGAAACAGATGGAATTGTTGACCTGGTTGGGAAAGTCCCCCCGGCCGGTGGCAACGATGAAGGCCCCGGCTTCCTTGGCCTTGTGAGGCCAGATCTCGGGTACGGGATTGGCGCACGCGAACACGATGGCCTTGGGGGCCATGGACCGTACCCATTCCGGCTTGACGACGTCCGGACCGGGGGTGGAGAGAGCCACGAGCGCGTCGGCCCCGCGGAAGGCGTCTTCTTTGGTGAGGATACCCTTGGGGTTCGTCGACAGGCAGAGCTCCCATTTGCGATAATTCTCAGGGTTGGATTCTATATCCTTGCGCCCCTTGTGGAGGCTGCCTTTGGTGTCGAACATCACGATGTTCTCGCCCTTGGCGCCGTCGGCCATGAGCAGCCGGGCGATAGTCGTGTTGGATGCCCCAGCCCCCAGGAGGACAATCTTGACATCCTCCATCTTCTTGCCCGCCAGGTAGACGGCATTGATAAGACCGGCCAGGGTGACGCAGGCTGTACCCTGCGCGTCGTCATGCCATACGGGGATATCGCACGCATCGCGCAACTCGTCCAGCACGCGGAAGCAGTTGGGCTGGCTGATATCCTCAAGGTTGATGGCGCCGAAGGAATGCTGGCACATCTTCACGAACTCTATGATCTTGGCGGGATCGTGCTTGCCCTGTGCGTTGCGGGAATCCACGCACAGGGGAACGGCGTCGACTCCTCCGAGATATTTCATGATGAGCGCTTTGCCTTCCATAACCCCCAGGCCTCCGGGGGGGGTGCAGTCACCGTCACCCAGTACACGGGTCGAGTCGCTTACAACGGCCACCGTGTTTCCGCGACAGGTCGTCTCGAACGAAAGGTCATTGGCGTCCCGGATGGAGGTGGATATCTTCGACACGCCCGGCGTGTACCAGACATTGAACCAGTTGAAGCCATATATACCGCACTTGGGTACGGTCTGCATCTTGCCGCCGTAGAACTTGTGGGCCTCCAGCGAAAGTCTCTTCAGGAACAGAGTCTTGACCTGAGCCTTCTTGTCGGGAGAGAGGCTCGAGGGGAAGAGGCCATCTATGTCGGAAAGGGAGAGAACCTTTGATTTCATGTATTACTCCACGATTGTATGACGTTTGAGCCAATTTCAAAAGTTGTTTACTTTTGAAATTGGCTATGCAATTGCTCGCGGTTCTTTACATATAAGGAACCGCTACGTAAATTGCGCATTGTTACGGTAGCTCTTTTAAAATGCAACCGCATTCTAAAAGAGCCCCGCTTTCATTATTTTTCCCAGGGGAATTTGTACTGCCCCAGATTGAGCTCGGCCTTCAACTGGTCGAACTGTGACCGCTCCACCTCGTCCAGGGGAACTCCCTTGTCCTTGCGCTCCAGCCACGCGTCCCACTCGGGCTCCCCTGCCGTCCAGATCCTGTCCTGACCCGGCGATTTCCTGGAATTCCTGAGGGTTCGGCAAATATCGCCTGAAGTCTTCTTGAAGGATTCCAGGTCGATGAAGGCTTCGATGTTCACGGCCATGAAGAAGTGCCCGAGCTGGTAGGGGACTTTTTTGCCGTCTTCGAAACCCAGCAGGCTCTTCATGAAGGCGCCCTGCTGTAACGCGGAGGAAAGGATCTCGACGGTCGTTGCCCAACCGTAGCCTTTGTGACCGCCGCCTTCCTCACCGATACCGCCAACGGGCGTCAGGGCGGCAGTGCCTTTCACGAGCTCGTCCAGCACGGCGATGGAGTCTGTCTTGGTGCAGCCGTCCGCTCCGATGACCCAACCGGAAGGAATGTCCTTCTTTTTCCGGGCATACACCTCGATCTTCCCGCGCTGGCTGACGGAGGTGGCGCAGTCGATATTGAAATGGAAGGGCTCGTCTGTCGGCATGGCGAAACAGAGCGGGTTGGTGCCCAGCATGTTCTCCACCCCGAATGTGGGCGCGATGGAGGGCCGGGCGTTCGTGCCGGAAAAGCCTATCATCCCGTGGTCGGCGGCCATACCGGTATAGTACCCCGCAATCCCGTAGTGGTTTGAGTTCCGTACGACTACCATGCCCATTCCGAACTTCTTGGCTTTTTCAATGGCCATGAGCATGGCTTTCTTGGAAACGACCTGGCCCATGCCGTTGTTGGCATCCAGCACGGCCGTCGTAGGCCCCTCCCGTATCAGGTCGATCTTGGTTACGGGGTTGATCTGCCTGTCCTTGATACGGTCGATATAGATGGGCTTCAGTCGCCCGACACCGTGCGAGTCTATGCCTCGCTTGTCCGCGGTTATGAGAACCTCCGCGCAGTCCCGGGCATCCGCTTCGGGAACCCCGTATCCTTTGAAAACATCCACCATGAATCGTTCGACTATGTCGAATGGCCACCATGCGGCGCCTTCCGTCGAAAATCCGGGCATTTTTTCCTCCTCAGCTTATCTTATCTTATCTTAATTGGCCATTATACGCTCTGTTGTCCTCTTTGGCTATTTTATTCCTCCAGCTACATGAACGGCCATGGGGAGGCCGGAGACCCCGGAGCCCGCGCAGGCGGGCGAGGAGGCTCCGGCCGGGGGGCGTGTCTGGCCGTGGTTGCAGGGAGACGGAAAATGACGCCCCCCGAAAAAAAATATATTCCGAGTTCTTGCAGGTCGACGACACCGGTACTAAACTTTCAATATGAAAACATACAAGCGCTTCTGGCTCGTCGCGCTGGTTTTCGGATTTGCCGCAAGCGCGGCCTACACGCAGGCGATCCCCGTCATCAAGGCGTTCAGCGGCGACGAAGCGGTCTCGTTTTTCGGGCAGTACTGTTCGTCATGCCACGATTGGGCCGGCAGCTACCAGACCATAAGCGAAGCCTCAAGGATACGCCCCGGCAATCCAACGGCCAGCCCGGCCTTCGTTGCCATGGACTCCGGTCGCATGCCACCGGGGGATCCGCGACCCACCCGTGCGGAG
>SPCK01000223.1 GCA_004525355.1 Spirochaetales bacterium | reverse complement strand
GCAAGAGCGCTTCGGCTCCGATCTATGGCCAGCCTGGATTCCGCCGCGGCCTGTATGGCTGCCACTCGAGCGTCCGCGGCCTCGCGAGCCTCGGCCAGAGTGGCTTCGGCCTTGGTTTTGGCGGCATGCACGCGCTTGGTCGAGTAATCCTCGGCGGCAGCCTTGGTCGCTTTGATCTTCTCGTCCGCCTCGGCCTGGATTCCAGCGACCAGTGAAGCGGATTCCACAGGCATGGCAAGCTCAGTCTTCTTGTTCATATCTTGACGCCTATCGCCGCGTTCGCCAGTTCTCGAACGCCCGGAAGGCCTGGCAATCGGCCTTTCCGATCGGGTATCTCCACGAGCAACGGGAAACGCTCGGAGAAGACGTACTCGTCCACCTCCGGGCGTATCGTTTCCGCGGTTCTCTCGGTCATTATCACGATGCCGATATCGGAGGTGGACAGCGCCTCGCGGAACGCCGCGGAAGCCTCATCGGAGTTCCGCGCGATCCGGCCCTCAACTCCGGCCATGCCGAAGCCGAGAACGGTATCCTCATCGCCGATAGCGAAATATTTCATTCGCCCGAGCCTATACCTTGCCCAGGATCATCAGCGCGGTAATAAAACCGAATACCACCAAGCCTTCTGCAAGGGCTATGAAGATGAGGGCCTGTCCCGCGATCTCCGGTTTTTCGCCAATCGCGCCCATGGCGGCCGCCCCTACATTGGCGATGGCGATACCTGCCCCGATGGCCCCCATCCCGAACGCGATAGCCGCGGCGATGAGTCCGAATTTCTGGACTTCGGCATTGGCGATGGCCACCTGAGCCGATTCCGGCGCCGTAGTCGCTTGAGCGAAAACCCCGCTGGTGGCGACCAGCGCGAGAACGACTGCCAGCAAAAGCGAGATGGAGCTGATATTACCGATCCGTGCCTTGAAAGAACGTTTGTCTGCCATGGTGAACACTCCTGTATCTTTTGCCAATTTCAAAAGTTGATTACTCTTGAAACTGGTTCAACTACCAGCAATCAGTCAACGCTCCGGAACGAAATGGGGCTATAAGCCCGGCCGGTGCCATTGAAATATTTTGAAAAGAACTCGTAGTAATTGAGACGCAACGCCTGGATGCCCGCTGAAAGCCCTTCCAAAGCTATGACGAGCGTGTTTCCGGCCAGCAGGATAATCAGTCCCGGTATCGATATGGCGCCGTTGGGGCTGACCATCGCAGCGATCTGGGCGAACGCGACCATAAGGCTCACATGCGCAATGCCCAAGCCGGCCACCCGCATGAAGGAGAGCGTATTGGCCAGGTAACCGGAATAAATTTCCAGGATGCTGACAATCCACTCCATGAAGAATACCATAATGGTACCGCCGCCAAATTTCCCCTTTTCATGGCCCGACCGGCGCTTTTCAAGGTATTCAAGCGGAGCCTTGAAAGCGAGCAGGACGGTAGGAATGGCCAGAAGTGGAATCAGCAGACCCATCGAAGGAAGCTCGCGGTATTGATGCCCCACGAAGTAAAAGGCCACCCAGGCGCCAGCGCCGTATATCCAGCCACCCACCAAGCCGGCTTTATCCAGGAACAGCGGAAGCCATTTCTTCTGTCGCGTAAGATTGATCCAATTGATGAGCAGGCCGAGGCCCAGGATCGCTATCCCGAACTTGATCGTAATGCCCAGTATGTCGTAAACCGAGCGCACACCGCCCGCCGCGAGCTCGGCCTCGCCTGCCACCACGCCGTGATAATTGAACCAGAGGGGCGGCAGGAGTGGTTGGCCAAATATCGATCCGAACAGGAGGCCGGCTACGATCGCCGCTCCGCCGCAATACAGAATCAGCCGCGACAATGTGGACGGCTTGCCGGCCTTCCGTGCTCGCAGCAACCCCAACGCTCCGACGATAACCAATACGAGGCCGTGCCCGGCGTCCCCGAACATCAAGCCAAACATGCACAGGTATGCCACGGCCACGAAAGGCGTCGGATCAATCGTACCGTACTCCGGTACGCCGAAATTCGTCACCAGGGTCTGGAAAGGAACCAGAATCCGGGGGTTCTTCATGGCGACAGGGGGAGCCATGCCGTCCACAGAAGCCTGCCCGGCATCCAGCCACTCGATATAGCAGCGACCGTCGCTGGCCTTACGAATTCCATCTTCGACGAGCCGCTGGTCGCTGACGGGAATCCAGCCGGACAACAGCGATACGCTTTCCGTGTGGGAAAAGTTCGAGCGCACCCGAAGCGACAGCTCGGCAGCGCGTAGGCCCGCCCAGGCATCTGCCAGGGAAGCGCCCTTCTCCTCGTAGAGCTTCCTGAAATCCGCGGCACACTCGTCCAGCGTGCGCCTCAGCTTGTCCCTTTTAGCGTTTATATCCTTGAGGGCCTCGTCGGCATTGCCTTTACCCTCGGCGGCCCGTTCCGTATCCGTCCAGTGATAGCGCCCCAGAGCGGCCATCGTACGGGCGTCGTCGCGTTTCAGCGTAACGACCAGCAGGGAGCGGCGATTGTTGACGGGCACGTCCGCAGGCGCCAAGACGGCGGGGGAGGAAGCCAAGGCCTTCTCCAGGCTCGGCCAATCGCTTTCCGCAACCGTGCCGCTGCGGATGACCAATAACGACGAACCTGCGAGAACCGGCCGCTCGTGGGTAGTGCCATACGCCTCGACCTGGCGTCGTATCTCGTCCAGCTTGAGAATCTGTTCCTGTATTTCCTTCTGCCGTTCGCGTATCCCGTTGATGTGTGCGGCCACGGCGTCCAGCTGCTTCTCTATGATGGCTGCATCGGGAATTGCGCTGCCGACGAAGCCGGCGGGATCGGGGCGGGGTATCGCCGGATCCGCAAGGGAAAGGAGTCCCTCCACGCGTTTGCGCGCTTCACGGATCCTGTCAGCGGCTCCGTCTCGGGGCTGATTGGAGATGGCATCAGCATTGGTACCGGATATGTCCTTCATGGAAACGGCGTCCAGCGAGCCGATACGCAGGAGTTCGTCCGAGACGAAGGTCGCATCCCTGGAGAGAACCGCGGCGCTCAGCAGTTTCATGGGAACGGTGAACATCATACAACGCTCCGTATTCTGTCTTCAGCCAAGCCGTAGTATTTTGCGTTCAGGACAGTGCGCACGCCACGCAATTCCTCAGTCTTGAGGACGAGGTAGGAAAGAATGATACCGATGGAGAACGGGTATCCGCCCAGGAGGCGCTCGGCCTCGCTCACTCGCACTTGCCTGAGAACCCGCTCAAGAGCGGCCAGCCTGGTCTTCGTGTCGCCCTTGTTCCAGATCGAGGCCAGGTTCTCGTAGCGGTGCCCGAGGAGGGCGCCGGCGGCGCCTGCGATGCTGTCCGTCGTATACGCCTGCGCGAGGGAGGAAGCGGACACCGACGAACCAAAATCTATCAAGTACCGCCCCACCTTGTCCCCGGGCATATCATGGAACGAACGTAGGCGGACGAGGCTGGTGAGATTCTGAATGTCGACTTCAAGCCCCACGAAGCGGCGCGCTATTTCCTGGTCTTTGGTATTCAGCCGGGAGCAGGCCTCGAACAACCCTTCAAAATAAAGTCTATCCATAGCCGACTCGAGCTCGAAAACGCTACCAAGCATCACGGCTTCCGGAATCAGCCTGGATACGATCTCTTCATATATGGTGGCCCTGAAGAGGGCGACAAGGTCGGCGGCGGTGGGCGCGTTGACGATGGCCTCCATGTCCAGTGACTCTATGACACGACCGCGGAAGATATATCCTGTCCTGTCGTCAATTGCCCGACCGCGCGCATGGGCATCGAACCACAACCTCAAGACCGATTTGACGGCCTCGATTTCGACTGCCCGCGCCGTCGCCCGGACAAAGGAAAGAGCGGGATCCTCCAGGAAGTGGAATAACTCGATGTAGGCTGCGGCTTCCATGGCGAATAGTTCGGCCTCGACGGCCTTGAGATCGCCGGTGGTCGAATAAATGTTTTCAAGCGATTCAAAGTAACTTCCCCGGAGCGGCAGGAAAGCCTCCTGGAGGGACTTTGCGCGGATGGCATCATCAAGGCGATCCCCGGGCAGGAAGGCGCTGATACGCGTCTTTAGTTTGGCGCTCAGGAAACCATATACGGTTAAGGCGTCAGCCATATCAGGAGCTATCCATCCAGCTGGGAGGCCAGCGCGATGGCGGCGGCTTCCGTCGCGATCCCGGCCAGCAGGGGTTCGAGCGCCGCATATCGAGTGGCATCTTCTTTCTCTGCCCGAGCCTTTCCCGTGGCAAAACGCTCTGCGGCGTCAGCCTTTGCCTGCTCGATTCGCTCCCTGGTCTCGGTTATGGCCCGTTCACGCGCCTCGGCCTGCATCCGCTCGGCCTGGGCGTCCGCCTTGGCCTTGAGCGCGGCAGCTTCCCTTGAGGCTTCTTCTACTCGTGTACGGGCTTCCTGCTCGACGGCAAGTATGGATGTCAGAACTTCACGCATACAACGATAATCCCTT
>SPCK01000261.1 GCA_004525355.1 Spirochaetales bacterium | reverse complement strand
CTGCTCGTGCACCGAGTCCAGCAGGGTCTTGCCGCGCTGGACTACGGCTTCGCGGGGTGCCGTTTCGGACGGGTGCAGGGACAATTCCTGCCACGAGTCCCAGAATTTGTCCATCTGCGCGCGCACCGAGATATCGGCCGGCTCGTTGTGTATCTGCTCGAGCATCTTGATGTACTTGTCGCGGGTATTCCAGTATCCGACGCCGCCCTGCTGGGCGACGATACGCCCTTCCAGCAGCTCGTCGCGCACCCGTTCGATGCGCCCGACCAGTGTACCTTGGCCTATCTGCCCGGGAGTCTCCTCACGGTTCAGGTGGGGTGCGTACAGCGGTTCCATGGTGACGAATTCAACCCGTTGCCGCGAATAGCCCTCGGTCGAGGCGTTGGAGAGATTATGACCGGCGGTCATGAGGCCTTGGTTGTGGGCCATCAAGCCGCGCTTTCCTATCTCTATACCCATGAAAGTCGAATTCATGCCATTCCTCCATCCGGTCCGGTCCCGTTCGCAACTCCGGTGACGCGAATATTTTGCGCTGCAATGGGCGCCATCAGAAGCCGTTTGATTTCAGCGCGCCCCGTAGTCAACACCCTTCTAGAATGCCGCGTCGAGTACCAGCGCGTCCGATCCGACGGCGCGGGTCTTGCCGCTCTTGCCGTAGACGCGACCTTTCCTGCCTGGAAAGAGTTCCTCGATGGTGCGCGCCAGTGTTGATTCCGCGGTGCCGACGAACGAGTCGAGGGCGCCGTTCTCGATACGGGCTCGCATGGCCGACAGGCGCAACGAGCGGTACGCATCGGTCAGCGGTGACCGCGCCGCGAGGGGCAGGGCCAGCGATACCCTGAAGACGCTGGAGTCGGACGGCAGGCCCAAGTCGGTCACAAGGGTCTCCCACGCCGCTACGCGTTCCTGCTCCGCCACCGTGGCCATTTCAGCAGTCGCGTAGCTCCGTTTCAGGGATTCCTCGAGATCGAGCCAGTTCCGGGCGCGCACCGCGCTGGCGACCACGCGCTGTTCTTCCACGAAACGATCGAGCACCACGGACAGAGC
This sequence comes from Spirochaetales bacterium, assembly GCA_004525355.1. GTDB lineage: Bacteria > Spirochaetota > Spirochaetia > Treponematales > UBA12059 > UBA5200. Next base: position 2,973 of record SPCK01000261.1, on the reverse strand, counting down.
CGCGGTCTTGTCCAGAAAAGATTCCAAGGTTATCGTGTTCATTCCTCTACCCTCGCTTCATTATCGGTATGGAAAAGCGGGAGTTTACGCCGATAATCGTACAGGGCGGCGATTTTACGCCGGAGCCTCTCTGGGGATCTCCTGCCGATACGAGACGTTTGCACGTCTGGGGAGCAAGCCGATATCGGCCGGGGAACACGCGAACGGGAAGGTCATGCTCAAGGTAATCAACGATGTATTCTGGTTCTGGCGCGGCGTGCGGGTGTTTGCTCTCGTGGGAGGAAGCGGCACCGGCAAAAGTTTTCGCGCCAAGCTGGTAGCGCAAAAATTTGGCATCGACCTCATCATCGACGACGGCCTCCTCATCAAGGGCGAGGCCATCATCGGGGGAAGATCCGCAAAGCGCGAGAAATTATATATGGCCGCGGTAAAGACCGCCCTCTTCCACGAGAAGGCCCATCGGGATGAAATCGCCAGGGCCCTGCAGAAGCAGCGCTGGAAGAGGATCCTTCTGATAGGCACCTCGGAGAAGATGGTCAACAAGATCGCCGAGCGCCTGCAGATTCCCCATCCGCACAAGGTCATCAAGATCGAGGATATCGCCAGCAGGCAGGAGATAGACAAGGCCATCCAGTCGCGAAGAGTAGAGGGCAAGCATGTGATACCGGTACCCGCGATCGAGATAAAACGGAACTATCCCCGGATCTTCTACGACAGCATCCGGGTTTTCCTCCAGCGCAACCTTGGCCGGACGGCACTCAGGACACCCAAGCTTTACGAGAAGTCGGTAGTGAGGCCGGAATTCGCCAAGCGCGGCCGCGTTGCGATCTCCGAATCGGCCCTATCCCAGATGGTCATCCATTGCGTGGACGAGTTTGACGACTCGATACGCATTACCAAGATCACGGTCAGGTCCGATTCGCAGGGCTATCGGCTGACTGTGGTGATCGAATTACCCTTCGGCACCCAACTATCGGGCAATATCCACAATCTTCAGCAATATATAATTGATAATATTGAGCGTTTTACTGGCATACTGATCGAGGAAGTGAACCTGGTCGTCGACCGGTTCTCCAAATGATTGCCGGCTCATGGGACGAATCCTGTTTTCGCTAGCGCGTTTACACGGATTGCCCGGGCCGTCGGTGGCGCGTTTGACAAGGCGGCGTCCCCGGATTACCATATTAGGGACCACGGAGGGTATAATGAGGAAAGCTATCGCAATCATGACGCTCGTTCTGGCAGTCGCGGCAGGAGCCTGGGCGCAGGGAACGGCGTTCGCGAGCGCGAGCTCGCAACGGTATACGGTCTGGTCCGACGCGGGCCAGGACGTCGCGACCACGCTGGCAGCCAGGCTGGAAGGCCTGTTCGCCGTCTACAACGAGTATTTTCGTTTCGACGAAACCTTGCTCAAGGCGCCGTTGACCGTTCGGAGCTTCACCGACAAGGCAAACTTCGACGCGTATCTAACGAAGGTAATCGGGCAGGCCAAGGACGATTTCGTCTATCTGCATTATCCGACCGCCGAGCGCTCGGAACTCGTCATCTTCTCAAAGTCCGATGCCGCGGAATACAGCGCATCCCTCGCCCACCAAGCTTTTGTCCAGTTCCTCAAGGCGTTCATCCATGAGCCGCCTCTCTGGTTGCGGGAAGGATTTGCGGTCTATTTCGAGAAGACCGGTCTCAACCCGGCCAGCAAGGTCGTGGAATATACGGAGAATACCGCCTGGCTGGAAACCGTCAAGCTACTCAAGACCCAGGGCGTTATGTACCCCATGGACCAAATAATGGTCACATCGACGGATGACGCGAAGACCGGCCTGGATGTGTTCTATCCCCAGTCATGGGCACTGGTATCCTTCTTCGTAAATAGCTCGGAACGGCGATACAATCGTTTCATCTGGGACGCGATCGCCCTGCTCAAGCAGGATGCCACGCTGGAACAGAACCAGAGTGCCGTTCGCGATTTCTTCCTGCGTTGGCACTCTGGCGCCGCGGCGGAATCCGATTTCACGGCCTACCTCGCCGGGCAGAAGACGTTCGCCGAGCTGGTTACCACCGGAGTCAAGGCGTACGGAGACAGGGACCTGGATACCGCTTCCAAGCTCTTTGCACAGGCCCTGGCCAAGAACAGTTCCAGCTACATCCCGCAGTACTATCTTGGGCTCATCGCCTACGCAAGGAACGACTACGCTCTCGCCGATACCTATTACCAGAGCGCGCTGACGCTCGGCGCCGACGCCCCCATCACCAATTACGCGCTGGGCATCAACGCGTTCGCTTCGAGGCGATTCGACGAGGCAAAGAATTACCTGCAGAAAGCGAAGGATGGAGATCCGACGCGCTATACCGAGAAGGTCGACGAGATCCTCAAGCGGATCGATACGGGCGCGTAACGACTGTGCCAATGGGGCAGGTTGCCCTTTTAGCATACTGGAAATAAAGACGGCGCCTCGGGCACATCGTGCCTGAGGCGCCGTTTACCGTCTCAAGGGGATCAGTCGGATTCCCGTACCGGGCGGCCGCTGTAGTTCTTCATGTGTAGGGAGCACAGGAGCGTTCTCTCCTTGGCCCGCCTGGTATATTCCTGCGGCGAAAGGCTTTGGCTGTCCCTGGCGGGACGGCGGCACGGACCGCGTAGACTGGTGGCGGAGCAGGTTCGGCCCGAAGCCATGAAAATTTTCCACTCCACATACTCCGCTTTACTCAATCCGCATTCATAGGCGAAGAACGCGTCACTGTCCCGGATGAACGGGCCAACGTCGGAAGCCCTCAAGCTAAACATGCAGCCTATCGGCTCGTATATCGTATCGAGTTGAATGCCGCTATCGATGAATTGCTTGGCTGCCTGCGAGATTTCTTGGTCGGTCATCCTATCCTCCGGTCGTGATATGCCATTATTCGTCGCTTCCATACAGAATAGGGCACTCTCGGTACAGGCGCAAGCGCGAACTCATGTGCGCGGCTCGATTT
>SPCK01000481.1 GCA_004525355.1 Spirochaetales bacterium | reverse complement strand
TGTCATTCAGCACTTCAAAACCACCCGGGGATCGGCACTTCAAAACCACCCGCCTAAAACCCTAAAATGGTCCCCTAACACCCACGCTGGGCGCTCGTCCTATCCGTTTAATGCCGTTTTGCAAGCCTGTTGGTTGGGCTTCGCGGTTGCTTCCGTCTGACTTGATTTGTCCTTAAGCCTGTAGCTGCTTCCAGTTATGGTCACGATTTCGGCGTGGTGGAGGAAACGATCCAAGATGGCCGTGGCTGTGGGCACATCGCCGATGAGCTTGCCCCAGTCCTCGATGGGCCGGTTGGATGTCATCACTGTCGAACGCAGTTCGTAGCGCCGATGGATGATCTCGAAGAGGTACTCGCCCGAGCGTGGGGGTAACTGTTTCATGCCCATGTCGTCAATCAGGAGCAGATCCGGTTTGAGGTAGCGGCGCATCAAGCGCGGGTCGTGGACCACGCCATCGTCCTTCATGAATTCCTGGACGACATCGAAGATGGAGCGATAGAGCACGGTGAAACCCAGTCGCACGAGTTGCTGGCCGACGGCCTGGCAGAGGTGGCTCTTGCCGACACCTGGCGGACCGGCTAGCAGATAGTCCTGATGCTTGCGGACGAAATCGCCGGTGGCCATGTCGTAGAAGAGAGATCGTTTGACCGAGGGGTTGAATCGCCAGTCGAAATCCTCCAGTGTCTTGCGGTCGCGAAAGCCGGCGGCTTTCATGCGGCGTTCGATCTGTCGGTTATTGCGCACCAGCAGTTCGTCTTTGAGGATCAACTCAAGAAACTCCTGGTGATTGAGCTGATGGCTGGCGGCTTCCTGAAGCCGGAGATCCAGCGTCCTGGCCAACCCCGACAAACGCAGTTGCCGGAGCGTGTTCTGCAGTCCTTCACTCATGTGTTACCGTCCTCCTGTTTGCTGTGGCGCTTGCGATCCTGCAGAGCGCCGTTTCCGATGGCCGTTTCAGGCAACCCATGCTTACGCTCCCTGCCTTCTGGATTTCCTCGCTTCGCCGTCGCCCCGCGATAAGCGGCGACGGCGAAGTGAGGAAACCGGAGCGCGATTTCCGAGCGAGCCCAGAGCCCCCCAAAAAAGGGGGAGACGCACAGGACGTGACAGCGGCGGTCGTTCTGCCGCTGGCGCGGCCTGTGCGCCGACCCTCCTCTGTCGTTCCCTGCCCGCCCGCAAAGCACCATAGCGCTTCGTTCCCTTCCGCTAACGGTTCGCCGTTTGCGGCAAGGCGACGGGTGGCTCCTCCCAGCTTGCCACGAAATGCGACTTCACCAGTCGCCCGTAGTCGTCCATGCCGCGGATGATCGGATGGGCTTCCATGAATTCGAATTGCCCCTGCTCGACCGGCTGTTCGAGCTGTGCGCGGACATCGCGCAGTCGATAGCCGCCCAGGGTGCAAGCCCGGGCGCAGGCTGCATCGATGGCCATGGCCGAGTGTTTCTGGCGCAGCGCGAGCAGACCGACCAGGACGCGCACACCGATGATGCTGCGCTCCTTGAGCATGGTCTCGGCCCATCGTGCGGCCTGTGGGCCCATCAGACGGATGCGTTGCAGCAGCGCGTCCGCACCGCTTTCCACGAGGGCGATCTTCTTCGAGGAGATATCCGCATCGGCGGTCGCATACTGGCCAGGCAACGCTCGCGCATGCATGCGGATCTCGACGAACTGGGTGTTGAGGATCCGTACGACGTGTCCGTTCCAGCGCGCCCAGACCGTGTGCCCGACATACTCGGGCGGAACCGAGTAGTAGGCCTTCGCCACTTCTACGTGACCGTCACGGTGGACGCTGCGCTTCGCTTCGTGGAAGAAGACGAAGTGCTCTTTGGGTAGGGGCTGCAGTGAGGGCTTCTCGATCTCGAAGCGCTGTTGCACTTGTTGTTTGGTGGTGCCGTGGATGCGCACGTCGGCGACGGTTCGTTCCCAGCGTTGCAGAAACTCGTTCTCCGCCTGCAACGAGGGGAAGGTGCGCCCTTTGAGCGCGTTGTCCTTCACATAACCGATATTCCGTTCGGCCTTTCCGTTGTGGCGGGGCGTGCGCACTTTGATGGGCAGCAGCACGATCCCGTAGTGATTGCAGAAGGCGGTGATGATGGGGTGGAATTCAGGGTCGTACCAGTCGGCGCGCTTGACCGCGCAGGTCGTATTGTCGATCT
>SPCK01000475.1 GCA_004525355.1 Spirochaetales bacterium | reverse complement strand
GACCCGGCCAATCCGAGGTACCGTGCATGGCTACAGGATTTTATCCAGCACTTTATCGTACCATTTGCGCGAAAGGGAGCCTCAATCCTGGATTTCGGCTCAGGCCCCTTCCCCGCACTCGCTGGCATGCTCGGCGAATTGGGCTATGCCGTGGGCATATATGACCCTTTCTTCGAGCCGGACGAATCCTGGAGGGACCGAAGCTGGGACGCAATCATCCTGCACGAAGTGGCTGAGCACCTGCTTGAGCCTGGAACCACACTGCGTGAGCTGGCATCCAGGTTGGCGCCGGAAGGGGTCCTGTGCCTGAGAACGAGGTTCGCTCCGGACAGTGCTAACGAGTTCATGCAGTGGTGGTATCGCAAAGACATCACGCACGTTGGTTTCTTCCGCCGGCAAAGCCTGCTGCTTTTCTTTGGCACGCTGGAAATGGAAGAAGCCCAGGCGAATGAAGTTGACAGCGCCGTTTTCATGCGGCGGGATCGCTCGGAATGCCGATCCCGTCAGCGATGGGAAGGAATCGTCACTCTGACCGAGAAGCCGTCGCTGTCATCATAAGCGATACTGGCACCTAGTTGTTCCATTAAAGCCTCGATAAGGGTCAGTCCAAGCCCTCGCGAACACTGGTCCCTACTTGAAAAATCAAAGCCGGGTCCACCGTCGCGCACCATTAACAGAATGCCTGATTCCTGCCCGGACCTTGCCGTTACCGTGACCCTGCATGGCTTTTCGGGGTCGCAACCGTGCCGTACGGCATTGGAAACGAGCTCACCCGTGATAAGAGCAATGGGCGCTGCGATCTCGATATTGATTTCGCGCTCGTCCACCTCGAGCAGCAGGTCGATCACCTGATTGCCCGCCTCGCGACTGAAAACCTGGCGCGAGGAGTCTTCAACACAATCACGCAGATCTGCCAGGGAAGGATCTTCCCGCTTGTATAGCGATTCATGAACCACAGCCAGGATCTCGACCCTTCGCCCGGCTGCCAGCAAGGCCTCTTTTGATCCCGGAGACACGTCGATTTGCATGGACAAAAGCGAATTGATCAGGGTCAACGTATTCCTGACGCGATGCTGTATTTCCCGAAGGAGAAAATCCTTGGCTTCGATCGTCTTCCGCAACCGAGCCTCGGAGAGAACCAGCTCGGTCAGATCCACGGCGCTTACATAAACCAAGGCCAGGTCGTCGGCCGGTCGGAGGGCCGCCGTCCATTGTAGGCGCAGGTAGCGGCGCTCGCCGCGAAAGGTCCAGCCAAGAATATCTATCGTGAAGCGGCGCTCCCCACGGGCGATCTTGACAAGCTCCTCCAGGAAAGAATCGTAGGACTCTTCATCGAAGCCGACGCTCAAGTCGCCGATCAGATCCCGGGGACTATCTGCCTGCAGCAAGCTGGCCGCTGCCGGGTTGGCGTCGAATACACGCACGAGGTTTGCCAATTTGCGTGTTTCCGAACGGTTCTCACGCAACCAGCGGGCCACGTCGTTAATTCCCGAGGCTTTGAGCTCGTTAAAACGTCGCATTACGCCGCTGAAATCCTCAAGCCACATCGGCGTCTGACTCAAGCGGAACCAACTCGTAAACTGGACATCCGTCACGGTCATCGCAACGTCATCGCATTCAGGCATTCCGGGAATTCCAGTATCGCCATGTTGCGCCATGATCCGGTTCCTTCCGTTCCCTGTCGCCCTTCTTGACCACAGAAATAATCATTTTAACACAAATAACCGGCGGAGCAAGAAGAAACGCGTGAACCGAGCCGGAAATTGGTCCAAGATGTGCACAGGAGCGATTCCCCGCCTGTCGATCTCGCGGAGGGACCGGTGACTGATGCGCTGGTGCTGGTAAAAAGCCTCATCGCAACCAGTGAGGCTGATCAGGATCAGCTCTGCCAGGACCATGCGACCTGCCCTACTCTCCTCAATCTGGCCCTGGCTTTCCGCCAACACAGGTGACAGAATAGTTCCTGCGTCGCGGACCATCGAATTCGGCGAAGAATATTCCCTGCCATGGTCCCAGCACCAGACGCCCGCTACGAATCGGCAGACTTGCCGACGAGCCTGTCAGGATTGCCTTGATGTGGGCGTCTGAATTGCCTTCTGCATGCCGAAACCGGGAATCGAGAGGCACGAGGCGATCCAGATATGCCCGGACGTCCCTTGCGACGTCCTGGTCGGCATTTTCATTGACGATG
>SPCK01000384.1 GCA_004525355.1 Spirochaetales bacterium | reverse complement strand
TCCGGGCCATTGGCGGCGCTTCCGGAGAAGCTGTCCATCAGGGCTGACAGTCCGTCCGCAGGATCGCGTGTCCAGATCGAGTAGAGCCGGTAAAAATCGTCAAGACCGCCCAGCATGCCTGCCAGTGCCAATACGATCTCGTCGAAGGCGAAGGCTGGCGGATTCTTTTTCTTGAGTATCGACACGAGAATGGGGATGGCCTCGGGGCGTCCGTACGTTTCCAGGGCGATCGCGGCATTGATCATGAGCCGGGGATTCTCCGTACTCGCGGCCAGGGCTTCTATCGCCGGAAGGCTCGGCAGGTCGTCGAGTCGGGCCAGAGCGAGCGCCACTGAGCTCTTGAGCATATAATCCTGCGAATCCAGGGCTTTTCTGAGTTCGGGAATAGCATCTTGGAAACCCCGCTTTCCAAGTATTCTGGCGGCAATATAAGCGGTAGACCATGGGTTTCTGCCAATTTCATCGATGAGGGCCTTGAGTGCTCGGTGAGACAGTATGTCAAGGTTTTCCAATGCCAGGAGTGCTTCCACCCGGACATCAAATCGGGGACTGGACAGGTAGGGCAGGATTTCCTTCTCAGCTACAGGCGAGCCTCTTGTGCCTATCTCCCGTATAACAGAGATCTCTTCCACCGGGGAATGGGTTCTGCCCAAGCGTTCGAGAAGACCAATGGACTTCAGGTCTCGGAGGCTGAAGATGACGCCCAGGGATTCACGAACCGTCGCGGAGTCCGGAGCGCTGAGACCGGAAACAGCGACTGTGGACAGTACCGTGATACAGGTGATGAAACCATAGAGTATTCGATAACTCAACAGTTGGGATGCGCCGTGAGAGCTCATGATGTCCAGGAAGACACCGCCGGCCGCGGAACCCAATGCACCGCCGATCCCAAAAACGATGTAGTACACTACTGCCAGATCAACGACATGTTCGGGCTTTACCAGTGAAAAAAAATAAGCCTGGCCGGCGTTCTCCTGGCCGACGATACCAAAACCGACGGCAAAGTTGACCGCGATGAGGAACAGCAGGGTTGATATCTCGCCCGGCAACTGGGGGCTGAGGGCAACTGGCACAAGAGCCAAGGCGGCCACCGCGGCGAATACCGCGTACAATGGTTTGGGTCCCAAGCGGTCCATCAATGTCCGCGACAGGAATCCCATGCCTACGATGCCCAGGTTGAACGCGACGGCGTACAGCATGACCAGGCCGTCCGATTGTCCATAGAGTGCCCTGGCGTGGGTAATGATGAAGGTTCGGGCCGTTCCCGCGGTAAAAGAGAGCGGCGCGAACACGAGAACGAAGCGCCTGAAGCGCTTGTCCGCGAATGCTTCCTTTATGGTACCAGCCAACGACGAACCTTCGGGCGGCCGGTATTCAGTTGGTTCGGGCATGCGCAGCAACAGGATGGCACCGATGATGCCGCTTGCGACGCCGGCGGCCATCAGGAATACGTACGCTGGTGCTCCTCCGGCCATCGAGAGCATCAAGGCTGTCAGGGCGCTGGTGACGATGGCCGTCAGGCTGCTCGAGATTTGAATATTGGAAAGGAAGGCCCCTCGATTTCGCGGGCCGGCCATAAACGCGAGCACCGGATTATTGCCAATGAGGCCGATGCCGCGGAATATGTTGAAGAGGAGGCTGCCTCCCATGAGTATCGCCAGTCCCCACACCGGTGCGCCGGCGGCTACCAGGAAGGGGGCTGCCAGGACGGGCGCCATACCCCAGTACCGGAACATCCAGGACCAGCCGAAGACGCGCACGATACCACGATTACGTATGATGCTTCTGCCCACGGGCATGAAGAAATAGGTAAGAAAGTTGAGCGATCCCAGAAGACCGATATATGTGCCCGATGCGCCCATGAGCAACGCGAGTAGCGTCGGCACCGTTCCTGATAAGAGCATGAAGGAAAAGGCGTTGAGGATGTTGAATGTATAATATCCGGAACGAAACCGCTCCGGGCGGCGGATTGATGAGATCATTCCTGATGTAAGCGGAGCAACCATGATAGTACTATAGCGTGAAAAGCTGACCGGGTGCCACCAGCCGGGAGATTATTCGCGATGGAGCCGCGATCCAGTGACTGCTCACTCTTCTTTACCCGCAATGGACGCGACAGCGGGCAGGTTGACCACGGCCTTGCGTTTCCAGCGACCCCCGAGATAGTACCAGGTCGAGAAGACGGCGCCCATCAGCCAGCCGGCCGGTACGCTCAGCCACAGACCGTCTGTTCCCAGTCCCAGGGGGCCGGAAAACAGGATGGCCATGGGAATACGTACCACCCACAGTGCCAGCAGCGTGTTGATCATGGGAATGAACGCGTCACCGGCGCCGCGCATGACGCCGTTGTTGATGAACATGGTTGAGAAAAGCACATAGGTTGCCCCTACTATGAAAAGATAGCGGGCTCCCAGCGCGATTACTTGGGCGTCTCGGGTGAACATGGTCATCAATTGCCGCCCGAAAAGCATTACTATGGCGCCGATCATGACCGAAATCACGGCTCCCACGATAACGGCGGACCGGTGGCCTCGCTTGACCCGCTCGGTCTTGCCCGCTCCCATGTTCTGCCCAGTGAAGGTCGATATGGCCTGGCTGAGGTTCATGGCGGGCATGGATGCGAAGCTGTCCAGGCGTGAGGCGGCGGAGAACGCTGCGATGGTAGCGGTTCCGAATCCGTTGACAATGCGGGTCATTGCCATCATACCGACGGATACCATGGTTTGCTGGATGCCGGTCGGCAGGCCGATTCTAATGCTTTGTATGAATATTTCCCGGTCGAGCCTGAGCGTCTTGAGGTTCAGGCGCACATATTCGTTTCGCGCGTTCAGGTAGACCATGCCGCCG
>SPCK01000017.1 GCA_004525355.1 Spirochaetales bacterium | reverse complement strand
GGGCCCCGGTATCTTGCGACATCGTATCGATCCATCACCCGTCCCCAGTACGGAAGGCGCGCGGAGAAACTCTCCCACGACTTCCGTTCATGGGGCGTCCACCCGGTCTCGGCTATGGCCGACAGGCGGGGAAAAGCCATATATTCGACCTGCCTGCCGAAGTACATTATCTCAGTCCAGAGGTTGCCCTGGATGCCCAGGACATTCCGCGCAGCGCTTTCATCAAAGCCCTGCAGCGGCTCGAACTCGTATGAATTCCGGACCGTGCTGACGCCGAGGTGGCCAGGCTCGTCGGGTACATCCAGATGTTTGTAATCCAGGTAGCATGCCCGGGAGCCCGGGCACATGACAACGCCATGCCCCAGGCGCGCGGCCATCAGGCCGGCCTCGGCGCTTCGCCACGCCAATACGATCACATCTTCGGGCGCTTTGCTTTCCAGAATTTCGTCCCAGCCGGCGGCCATCCTGCCGCGGCTGCGAAGTAAATCGACCACCTTGCGGGTAAACCAGCCTTGCAGTGCGGTCGCATCGGCCAAGCCTTCACCCGCGATGCGCGCGAGGCAGCGAGGGCAGGCCGCCCATCGCTCGGTCGGCACCTCGTCGCCTCCGAAGTGGATCACCTTGCCTGGGAACAGCTTGACGCACTGGTCCAGAATCTCGCCAAGCAACTCGAAAACCGCGTCGTTACCGGCACACAGTACATCGGCAAAAACACCGAAGCGGTCCTCGGGTTCAAAGCTTCCCCCGATGCACGACAGCTCGGGATGGGCGGACAGTAGAGCAAGTGAATGGCCTGGCATCTCGATTTCCGGTATGACCGTTACATGGCGCTGTCCGGCGTAGGTGACGATATCCCGAATAGTCTCCTCGCTGTAGAACAACGTTCTCTCGACATGCGGCAGGTAGCGCCGATCAACCTTGCGGGCACCGATATCGGTCAGCTCAGGATGACCGGGTACCGGCAGGCGCCAGCCTTGATCATCCGTCAGGTGCCAGTGAAACCTGTTCAGCTTGTGCAGCGCAGCCAGGTCGATGAAGCGCTTGATGAACGTGGGATCGAAATAATTGCGAACCGTATCAAGCAAGTAACCGCGATACCCAAAGCGCGGACCATCTTCGATGTGGCAGGCGGGTGCGCGGTCGCCGTTTATCATGCCGAGGCTCCTGAGCGTCTGGAGCGCGTAGAACGCGCCGGCAGGTTCCGACGCCTCGGCCCGAATCGAACCAGAACGGATGTCAAGCCTGTAATCTTCCGGCCCCAGTCCGGCTACCTTGGTGACCCTGACGTCTCCCTTGCCCGCGAGCGCTGCCGTGAACGGAACCGAGAACGCGTAGGAGAGGGCGGTCACGGCCCAGTCCGCCTCGGCTGCGAAGGACGGGTCCGTCGACAGCGTCGTATTTGCGCGCGGCTTGAACGCGCCGGATGCATGAGAAAATAACCGTGGTCGGGGTATCAACCCGGCGTCGGGGACCTGGGGACGGGTAAAAGTAGGCATGCACTCATTGAATCGGCCTGAGCGACGTCTGTCAAGGATGAGCGCGCGTATGCTGCGTCAATTCGTCGCACGAGCACCGGATTGGCGGCGAAGCGCGCTGATGTGCATGAGTGAACCGGTTTTTCTTTCAGTCGGGTATTGCTCCATCGTTCCATTCCATTGTATAACCGGCCATGCAATCCCGAGACATATTCCGTAATCTCTCCCCCCTCGATCATCGATACTGGGCTTCCAACGAAAAGCTGTTCGAAGCATTGGCCGACTACTTGTCGGAAGATGCCGCGATACGCTATTGCGCGCGGGCGGAAGTGGCACTGGTCAAGGCGCACCTGTCTGCGCGATCCAAGGCCGGCCCGGCAATCCTGGAGACTCTTGACAACGCTGCCGAGCATCTCGATCCAACTGATGTTTATGCCGAGGAAGAGACGACGAGGCACAATATCCGTGCCCTTGTGAACGTCCTGCAGCGACTCGTACCCAAAGAAGTAGCCCCTCTGGTGCACCTGGGCGCCACGAGCGTGGATATCCTGGATACCGCCCAGGCCGCGCGCTTGCGCGACGTGACGCTACGCGTGGTCCTGCCGCTTCTGGCCGACCTCGTCGCCGAGCTGTGCGCCCTGGCCGAGCGGGAAGCCGATACGCCACAAGTCGGCCGCACTCACGGCCAGCACGCAGTTCCCATCACGTTCGGCTTCGCCATGGCAGAGTACGTCGCGCGGCTGGGTAAGTGCCTTCCGGAAATCGAAGGCAAGGCTCGGGACCTGCGGGGCAAGCTGGCCGGCGCAACCGGTTCGTACAATGCGCTGTCCATGAGCTATACCGATCCCGAAGCCATAGAACAAGCCTACCTGAAGTACCTCGGCCTCGCGCCCGGCGAACATGCCACCCAGTTGGTCGAGCCCGAATACCTGTTGCGTCTGCTGACGGAACTCAATACCGCCTTCGGCATCGTGGCCAACCTCGCCGACGACCTGCGGAATCTCCAGCGCTCGGAGATAGCCGAAGTGCGCGAAGGTTTCGGCGCGGGGCAGGTAGGGTCGTCCACCATGCCACAAAAACGCAATCCCTGGAATTCAGAACACGTCAAGAGCCTGTGGAAGGCGTATTCTCCCCGCGTGGTAACGTTTTTCATGGACCAGATATCCGAGCACCAACGCGACTTGACCAATTCAGCCAGCGGTCGTTTCGTCCCCGAGTATATCGCCGGGTTCTGCGCCGCGGTCAACCGCATGCTGTCGGTGGTGCGCGGGCTTTCCGTCGACCGCGATCGCATGCTCGCCAATCTTCGATCGGGCGGCGGAAGCGTGCTTGCCGAGCCCGCCTACATTCTGCTGGCTGAAAGCGGGATCCGGGACGCTCATGAAGTGGTGCGTTCCATCACGCTTTCCGCGGAGCGTGACGGACTGACATTCGGGCAGGCTCTCGCGCGAAACGACAGCGCGCAACGCGCGATATTCGCTGAGCTTGAGAAGCTTGGCTATCCAGAACCCGAGGCCTTCTTCGCCGCTCCCGAGCTGTATAGCGGGCGAGCGTCGGAAAAGGCGAAGGCACTCGCGGTGAAATACCGGACCGTCGCCGATCGCTACCGGATCTCTGCGACGAGATAGCCTGACGAAAAGCTCCCCGCGAGGGGCGTACCGCTCTGCGGCCGGACGGGTCGCTGCCATGATTGAACCGCGGTCGGCCGCGTATCCGGTCGGCGATATTCCGGATATGGATACGCAAGGAGGCTCCCATGACCATACCCGAATCCCTGTCCTATGACGATGTTCTCCTGCTACCGGGCTATTCCGAGATCCTGCCCCGGGACGCGGACGTGCGCACGAGACTAGCGGGCAACATCATGCTCAACGTACCAATAATAAGCGCTGCGATGGACACGGTCACCGAAGAACGCATGGCGATCGCGCTGGCCTTGCAGGGAGGCGCTGGAGTCATCCACCGCAACCTGCGCCCAGAGGAGCAGGCAGCGCAGGTCGAGGGAGTCAAGCGCTACCTCAACTGGATCATCGAGGCTCCCGTTACGATAGAGGCAGACCGTACCCTGAGGGACGTGCGGGCGATAATGGAACGATACCGGGTTTCCGGCCTTCCCGTCCTCGGTCCGGGAGGGAAGCTCGTCGGCATCATCACGTCGCGCGACCTGCGCTTCCGCAAGGAGGACGATGCCCTCGTGAGCCAGGCGATGACATCGAACGTCGTGGCCGAACACGGAGAACCGACCCCGGCGAGTGCCCGGGAAAAGTTCGACGAGCATCGGATAGAAAAGCTTCCGGTCGTCGACGGACAGGGACACCTGCGTGGCCTGATCACGGTCAAGGATATGGAAAAGCATGAGCGCTACCCGAACGCCACCCTGGACAAGTCTGGCCGGCTGGTAGTGGGCGCTGCCATTTCTCCCCAGGATTTCGATGTGCGCGTTCCGCTTCTGATCAAGTCGAAATGCGATTTCGTGGTCCTGGATACGGCCCACGGCGATACGAAGAGCGTCATCGAGGCGATAGCGAATATTAAAAACCGCTATGGCATAACCGTGATAGGCGGCAACGTGGCCACCGCGGCCGGAGCGCGCCGGCTTATCGACGCGGGTGCGGACGCAGTCAAGGTAGGGATTGGCCCCGGTTCGATCTGCACCACGCGAGTCGTCGCCGGCATCGGCGTGGCCCAGTTCAGCGCCGTCATGGCTTGCGCCGAAGAGGCGGACAAGTCCGGCATTCCTGTCATAGCCGACGGCGGGATCAAGTTCTCGGGAGACGTGGTCAAGGCTATCGGAGCAGGCGCCTCCTGCGTCATGATCGGCAACCTGTTGGCCGGCCTGAAGGAAGCGCCCGGTCGCGAAATAATTTATGACGGCCGGATTTACAAAGAATACCGCGGCATGGGTTCCCTGGGTGCCATCGCGGCCGGATCGGGGGACCGTTACGGGATTTCCAAGGATGAAAGCCCCGTGCCCGAGGGTATTGAGGGTAGGGTACCCTACAAGGGTGAACTAAAGGATTACCTGCACCAACTCGTGGCCGGCCTCCAGAAAGGCATGGGCTATACCGGTTGCGTTGACATCGAGGCCCTTCGCCGTTACCGTCAATTCGCGCGCATTTCCAGCGCGGGCCTCCGGGAAAGCCATGCGCACGACGTGGCCATTACCCAGGAAGCCCCCAACTATTCCAGGCAGTGAGGAAGCGACCATGAACGTAGCATTGATTGGAGCCCAATGGGGCGACGAGGGCAAGGGAAAGATGGTGGATTATCTGGCTGCCGAGGCGCAGATCATCGTTCGCTTTTCCGGCGGCGCCAACGCGGGACACACCATCGTTCGCGGAAACGAGCAATTTGCCCTGCACCTCATTCCCTCCGGCATCCTGTATCCAGATAAAACCGTGATTCTGGGAACCGGCATGGCCATCGATCCGGAAGCCATGTTCGCCGAGCTTGAGATGCTTGAATCCCGGGGTATCGACTGGCACGGGCGGGTACTGGTCAGCGACCGTGCGCACATCGTATTGCCGCGGTACCGCGATATCGACAAGACGATGGAGGCCGCCCGCCGCAAGCCCATTGGCACGACCGGGCGCGGCATCGGCGTGACGTATTCAATGAAGGCGTCGCGCGACGGCGTACGCCTTGCGGACCTGTACGACGAGGATCGCCTCGCCAACCTCGAGCCCGGCGATGTCGAGTTCATCCGCGCATGGGTCGACAGGCTGGCGCCGCTTGCCATCGACCTGACCGATTACCTGTATCACCACAGGCACTCCTATATCCTGTTCGAGGGCGCCCAGGGAGCGCTGCTGGACCTTGATGCCGGCACCTATCCCTACGTATCCAGCGGCATGTCGGGCGCCGCGGGAGCTGCCGCACAAGGCGGTGTGGGACCGCGTAGCCTGGACAGGGTGCTTGGCGTTTTCAAGGCTTACTCGACTCGCGTAGGCAACGGTCCCTTTCCTACCGAGTTCGACACGGATTCGCAATCTGCCCTTTGCCAGTTCATCCGGGATACCGGGCGTGAATATGGCGTAACCACCGGCAGGCCGCGGCGTTGTGGCTACCTGGACCTGGTTGCGCTGCGCTACGCATGCCTGGCCAATTCCATTGATTCGCTCATCCTGACCCACCTCGACGTGTATGATACATTAGACAGTTTTGAGGCCTGCGTGGCCTACAGGGTACGGGGGAAGATCTTGGAATACTTTCCGGCCGCGATACGCGACCTGGAAGACGCCGAGCCGGTACTACGAAGCTTTCGCGGCTGGAAACGCTCAATCGCGGACGTCAAGGAATATGACCAGCTGCCACTCGAGGCCAAGGATTACATTTCCTTCATCGAGGAATATACCGGAACGGCTATCGACCTCGTATCGATCGGGTACGAACGAGAGCGCACCATCGTAAGGAAAAGCCCATGGATACGATACTGATCCTCGATTTCGGCAGCCAGTACACCCAGCTCATCGCGCGCCGCATTCGCGATCTGGGCGTGTATACGGAAATCAAGCCAGGCGAAACTCGACTGGACGAGGATGTCCTGCGTGGCGTGCGGGGCATCGTGCTTTCGGGATCTCCGTTCAGCGTCTACGAGACGGGAGCACCCTCACCCGATCCAGCGGTATATTCCTGCGGCCTTCCGGTACTGGGCATCTGCTACGGCGCACAGCTCATGACCCAGGATTTCGGCGGCAAGGTCCAGGCGCTTCCGGAAGAGGAGTACGGTCGCATTCCCGTCCGCCTTGTCGAGACGGATCCGCTCTTCAATGGAATAAGCGGCGAATTCCAGAGTTGGATGAGCCATGGCGATTCCATAGAGACCGTGGCCCGCGGGTTCCGTGTCGTAGCCTTGACTGATAGCGGCATTCCCGCTGCCATCGTGCATGAGAGCCTCCCGCTTCACGGCGTGCAGTTCCATCCTGAGGTGACACACTGCGATCATGGGACGCTGATCCTGGAGAACTTCGCGCTGAACATCTGCGTTTGCGAGAAATCCTGGACCATGACGCACTACGTCGAACGCGAACGCGCCATTATCCGGGAACGCGTCGGGTCCGCTCCGGTGCTTCTCCTCATATCGGGCGGCGTGGATTCGACAGTGGCGGGTGCCTTGCTGCTGACCTGCCTCCCGAAGGAGCAGGTCCACCTGATGTATATCGATACCGGGCTGATGCGTACAAGCGAGAGCGACGAAGTGATGTGCACGCTCCATTCGCTGGGCGCCACACATGTGCACAGGGTCGACGCCCAGGACGAATTCCTGTCCGCGCTTGCAGGCGTCAATGAACCGGAAGAAAAACGCCATATAATCGGCGACCTTTTCATTCGCGTGCAGGAGAAGGCCGAGAACTCGCTTGGCCTTGGCGACTATTTCCTTGCTCAGGGAACGCTGTACACGGACCTGATCGAATCGGGCAAGGGCGTGGGCAAGAAGGCCCATGTCATCAAGAGCCACCATAACGTGCGCTCGCCGCTGGTGGAGCGCAAGCGCGCCGAGGGCAGGATTATCGAACCGCTGGACCGGTTGTACAAGGACGAAGTGCGCGAACTTGGCCGCGAGCTCGGAGTGGCCGAGAAGGTTGTGCGCCGGCATCCCTTTCCCGGGCCCGGCCTGGGTGTCCGCGTGCTCGGAGAGGTAACCAAGGAGAAGTGCGATGTGCTTCGCGCTGCCGACGACGAGTTTCTTCGCCAGCTGCGGACCCGCGACCTGTACGACAGGATCTGGCAGGCGTTCTGCGTGCTCCTGCCCGTACGCTCGGTGGGCGTAGCCGGAGACGTACGCACCTATGGCTGGACGGTTGCCTTGAGGGCCGTGGCGTCCAGCGACGGCATGACAGCCGATGTATACGAATTCGACATGAAGGACCTGCTCGAGATTTCCGCGGCCATAACCAACAGGGTCAAGGCCGTCGGGCGCGTCGTGTACGACGTATCAAGCAAGCCTCCGGCAACGATCGAGTGGGAGTGACTTCATGCTTCCACCGGATAGAACCCGACTGCGCCGGATGCTGCCTTCAATCGCCATCCGGCATCCGTCCGTTCGTTGATATCCTCCGGCAGATAGGCTTTGCCAAGACCACCGGGAATGTCCACCGCGAAACGGGGTAGCTCGAGGCCGGACAAACGCTGCCGGAGCTCGCCGTAGATCTCGAGGCCGCGCGACACGGGAACGCGGAAATGCGAGGTGCCGGCGGCGAGATCGCCTTGGAACAAGTAGTAGGGCTTGGCCCCAAGGGCGACGAGCCTGCCGAACAGCGCCTCAAGCGCTTCGGGGCAGTCGTTCACGCCGCGCAGGAACACGCTCAGAGTCGCCACAGGAATCCCGGCCTCGATGATCGAGCCCAGTGCATCTTCAGTCCGCGGGACGAGTTCGGCGGGTCGGGCAGTACGATGGGCGTACGCGTGCATATCCGCAGTGTCGCGGCCGGAACGGCGCTCCGGAGTGCCGAAAGCAGGTGCGTCACCCTTGTGTCGCTCGCGGTCAGGGGATCGCCACCGGAAACCAGAATCTCGCGAAGTCCGCCCATGGCGCGCAGCGCAGCGCACACCTGCATGAGTGTACGGCGGTAACAGAAGCGGCAATAGGCGGCGCATTCAGTTGTGGCGCGCACCAGGGCGCGTGACGGGTATTGGCGGACAAGACGCAGGGCCTCGCCAAAGCTGCGTTCCGAGAACAGGATAGCGCGAAGCGAAGGTGCTGGGTTAGGTAGTATCCGGTAATCCGTCCGCGATGTTTATCAGAAGCCTGGCATGTCAGTGTTCTATCAGGATTTTGTTGGCAACCGTGTCCAGCCTGAACCGGGTTTTCTTGAGAAGTTCTTCTATGGTTACACGCATATGGCATATGGTGATGATGGTCCCCGGGTAGACGCCGCCGTGCGCTTCCACCATCGCGCTGTCATCAATGTCCACTCGCTTTGCAAGCTCGGCGATATTGGCGGCCAGGGTGCGGAGGCGTTCGGCTGCTTCGTCCCTGAGTTTCCCGATGGAGTCTTCAGGGCGCTGTTTGTACAGATCCTCAAGGCGCGATAGTTTTATCGACAGTTCCTTGACCGCCTCGTTGGCTGTGTCGAGTTTCTGCTGCATGGTGAAATCGATGCCCACGCTGACGTGGGTGACAGGGCGAGTTGATCCGCCTATCCATCCACAGGTAATACCGTGCGTGGCATAGGTCTCGCCGCCAACGATACGCCCCTTGTCGCCCATGTTGAGCCGGCCCAACACGTACAGACGGGAACCGACGACGGAGCCGGATATATCCGCGTCGCCACGGACCGCGCAGCGCGCATTCTCGACGAACTTTGCCTTGAGCGTACCGCCGACCCGCACCAGTCCCTGTTCCTTGCCAATGATTCCCTGGGCGCACAGGAGATCCTTCCTGGCGCTTACATCGAACGCATCCATTGTGTCCTTGATGCTGATGGAGCCGCCCGAATACACCTTGAATCCCGCGCATACGCCGCCTTCAATGAGAACGTCGCCGGGAAACATGATGTGCCCTATACGGTAGTCGACGTCGCCCTTGACGACGAGCACTTCATCGACGAAGATCCTGCTTCCTTCGATGCCCAGACGGCCGTCCACGAGCGCGACGATGGCGTCATCACGGCGTTCCACGTTCTTGCCGAGCGTGAAGCCCTCGGGGCTTTCCTTGCCGTACGGGAGGCTCTTGCCGTAGACGTTGGAGCCGAACACGCCAGCGCGATGATTTTCTACCGTGGCGACGATATCGTTCATCTTTACTATCGAGTACGGTTTGCGGCTTTTCCAGTCAACTTTCTGTTCCTCGTCGGGAACGGGGGAAAAGCCTGGAATGAGCTCGTGTCTGGGAATAATATGTTCGGGGCGCTCGGCAACGGGAGGTGAGCCGCGAGCGATGATCACGCCGTGAATGACTCGACGTTCCGTATTTGCTTCCAATATGCGTTCCGAAAGTTCGTCCCAGATCACGCCGTAATTCAGGCCGAGCCTGGCGAGGAGTTCGGCGGCGTACTCGGAGCTTATCGGCTTGCCGTCGCCCAGGGGTGGATACAGGTCGGCGGTGGCGCTCATGGCATCGTCCGCTACGACCACCTCGATATGGCCGTCATCCTTGCGCCCAGCCGCGGAGAAGGAAATACCCCTGGATATCGAGCCGTCGTCGTCGGAAGACCGAATTACAGACACGCTTTGACCCACCTCTATCTGTACTATCGGCAAGATGCCCTGACGATCCAAACGTTGAATTTACGAGACGTCCGGCTGTTTCCCCGATTTTTGCTTGCGGAAACAACCTGGCAAGGACATACTTGACGGATTGGTAGGGGTTGCATATGCACGAAGCACATGAAGTCAGCCGCCGTGAGCGGCTCAAGATTATACTCAGACTACTCAGGGAGAACAGGGTCGAGTCCCAGGATGAGCTTTTATCGCTCCTCGAGGAGAAGAACGTGTTCATCACGCAGGCAACCCTGTCACGGGACTTGAAGCTACTCAAGGCGAGCAAGGTCGGAGCCGGTTCGGAAGGCTACTTCTATGCCGTGCCTTCCGACGACGAACTGCGCAAGCGAGAGGAGATATACGTTCAGGATATTCTTCGGGGCTACGTCTCGATCGACTGGAACGACCAACTCGTCGTCATCAAGACGTATTCCGGGCACTCGTCCCCGGTGGCGCTGGCCCTTGACAACATGGGACTCGACGGCGTCTTGGGCACCATTGCCGGTCAGGACAACAACGTGTTCGTAGCGCTTCGCAAGGGGTACAGTGGTGAGGCGATACTGGCGGACTTGAAGGAACGTATACCCGAGCTTGACGAGGATTGAGGCTTCGCGAAGCTTCGCTTGGACGATACAGATCCCGTGGAAGTGTTACGGGAAACGATTCAGGTCGGCTGCGCCCCGGTCATGTGTTGGTGTTCTTCAAGCACGTGCTCGACGAGATCCGCTACGGTCCATGACAGGTTGCTTTCAGTCGTCATGGCGAACGCGACGCCGTCCCGGGTTCCGAGGGCGGCCTTGACCGCCCCCATTGCCTTGATAGCCTCGTCCTGATCCAGACCATGAAACAGGATGAGCCTGCCGTCCTTGGTAGTGATGCTTTCCATACGATCATTGTAGCCGTGTCAACGCGATCCGGGCAAGCTCCATAACGGGATTCTTGATTAACGCTTTCAGCGCTTGCCCCCGCACCGTGCTCATGGGTATTTTTTATTGGAGGCGGAAACCTTCTCGCCAAAGCCCTACCGGAATGGAGCTTCGAGGAAAATCATGGACTTTGAAAAATTCACGCATCTCGCCCAGGAGGCGATACAGGCGGCCCACGGCAGGGCTCAAAAGTCGGATCATACCCAGATAGAGCTTGATCATGTCCTGCTGTCCCTCCTTGAGACGGAGGGCGGAGCTGTACGGCCCCTTCTTGAGCGCATTGGCGCTTCTCCTGATGAACTGTCGGCAGAGCTTGAGCGAAGACTCGTCGCCCTGCCCAAAGTCTACGGTCACGCGGCCCAGGTCTACCTTTCCCCCGCGGCTTCCAAGGTACTGGCCAAAGCCGAGACGGAGGCTGGCGCGCTCAAGGACGATTACGTCGCGGGCGAGCATATCCTGCTTGCCATGCTCTCTGACGAGAGCCCGTTCGGGGAGTTGCTCCGCAGCCGTGGTATCACCAGGACAGGAGTGCTTGAATCCCTCAAGAGCATCCGCGGAAATCGCAGCGTCAAAGACCAGGGTGCGGAAGATACCTACCGGGCACTTGAAAAATACTGCCGCGACCTGACCGCACTGGCAAGGCGCGAGAAGCTCGACCCCGTCATAGGCCGCGATGAGGAGATCCGCCGCGTCATGCAAGTGCTCGCCCGCAGGACCAAGAACAATCCTGTGCTCATCGGCGAGCCGGGCGTCGGCAAGACGGCCATCGTGGAAGGCCTGGCTCGCCGCATCGTTTCCGGCGATGTGCCCGACAGTCTGCGCGACAAGAAGCTGCTCGCGCTCGACATCGGCGCGCTCGTGGCCGGCGCCAAGTTCCGTGGCGAGTTCGAGGAACGCCTCAAGGCCGTCATCGAGGAAGTTCAGAAATCCGATGGTCGCATCATTCTGTTTATTGATGAATTGCATACGCTGGTGGGCGCCGGCGCCGCCGAAGGCGCCATGGACGCATCCAACCTGCTCAAGCCTGCGTTGGCCCGGGGCGAGCTCAGGGCCGTCGGAGCGACCACGCTGGACGAGTACCGAAAGCATATCGAAAAGGATGCCGCCCTCGAGCGCCGCTTCCAGCCCGTACTGTGCACGGAACCGTCGGTCGAGGATACCATCGCTATTTTGCGCGGACTCAAGGAGCGATACGAGGTGCACCATGGCGTGCGCATCATGGACGAAGCCCTGATCGCGGCGGCTACTCTCTCGGATCGCTACATCACGAGCCGCTTCCTGCCTGACAAGGCAATCGACCTCGTCGACGAGGCGGCAAGTCGCATCAAGATGGAAATCGAGAGCCAACCGACAGACCTCGACCAAATCGAGCGACGCATCCTGCAGCTGACCATAGAGCGCCAGGCGCTCTCCAAAGAGGAAGACGCTGCCAGCAAGGAACGGCTGGCCAAGCTCGAAAAGGACCTGGCAGAACTGTCCAGCAAGCGGGACGCCATGCGTCTGCGCTGGAAGAACGAAAAGGACCGTATTGACGTTATCCGAAAGCTCAAGGAAGAAATGGAGAAACTCGGGCTGGAGGAACAACGCCATGAACGCGAGGGCAATCTGGCCAAGGCGGCCGAGATCAAGTACGGCAAGCTGATGGAGGCCCAGAAACGGCTGGATGAGGCGACCGCCGCGATCAAGGCGGAGGGTACGGGTGACCGGCTCCTGCGGGAAGAGGTATCCGAGGAAGATATAGCGCGGGTCGTGTCCACGTGGACGGGCATACCCGTTTCCAAGATGCTCACCAGCGAGCTCCAGAAATACCTCGACCTGGAGAAAACCCTGGAGAAGCGCGTCGTCGGGCAGAATCCGGCCATAGTGGCTGTTGCGGATGCGATCCGGCGTAACCGGACCGGGCTGTCCGATCCCCATCGTCCCCTTGGAAGCTTTTTGTTCGTCGGTCCGACGGGCGTAGGAAAAACGGAGCTTGCGAAAACCCTGGCCGATTTCCTTTTCAATGACGACAAGGCGTTGACGCGGATCGACATGAGCGAATATATGGAAAAGCATTCGGTCAGTCGCTTGATCGGTGCGCCACCCGGATACGTGGGGTATGACGAAGGAGGCCAGCTCACGGAAGCGATCCGCAGGAGGCCATATTCGGTAATCTTGTTCGATGAAATCGAGAAGGCCCATCCTGACGTGTTCAACGTTCTGCTTCAATTACTCGACGACGGTCGCCTGACCGACGGGCAGGGTCGGGTGGTTGACTTCAGGAACTCCATCGTCATCATGACGAGCAACCTCGGTTCCGACCTGATCCTCGAGGCCAGGGACATGGACCAGGTGCGCGCCGGCCTGGATAGCCTGCTCAAGAGCGCCTTCAAGCCGGAGTTCCTGAACCGCATCGACGAGATTGTCGTTTTCGAACGACTGGACCGGGAACACATGGCCGGCATCGCCCGGATTCAGCTGGGGTACCTGAAGGAACGGCTCGCCTCGCGCATGATCGAATTGACATTGAGCCCGGAGGCGGAAGCGCTGGTCGCCGCGGAAGGCTACGATCCACGTTTTGGCGCCCGCCCCCTCAAGCGCGTGATACAGGGGCAGATACAGAATCCTCTGGCCAAACTGATACTGGGCGGTGCAATCAAGGATGGTGACACGGTGAGCGTTGGCGTCAAAGACAAGAATTTCACATTTTCCGCCAAGCACCATGACTGATCCGGCATATTGCGATACGCACGCCCATCTGTCATACGTGGCGGAACGTTCCGGTGCGGAAGCGCTGGAGCGTATCGCGGCACGCTATTCTGGCAATGGTGCTTTCATCCTGGACCCCGGAGTTGATCACGACGACTTCGAGGCCAGGAAATCCCTGCTTGGGAAGTACGATTTTGTGCTTCTGGCGGCGGGTATATGGCCAGACGCCGAGTCTCCATCCAGGCTTCCTGACCGTCTTGAAGCACTGGAAACGTCAATCAGGGATCCCGCTTGCCTGGCGGTGGGCGAGTGCGGTCTTGATTATCATTGGATGCACGGTTCCGAGGCAGAACAGCTGGAATTGTTCATGTCCCAGATCGAGCTTGCCATACTCTACGACAAGCCGTTGATCGTGCACTCGCGCGAGGCGCATGCGGATACGTTGCGGACGATAGGTGAGTTTTCAGGCAAGATACCGGTGATAATGCATTGCTTCGGCTACGATCGAGAGGCGGCTGCCGAGTATCTGTCCCTGGGGTGCTATCTCTCCTTCGCAGGAAACGTGACCTTCAGGAACGCAGGCGGGCTCAGGGAAGCGCTCAAGCTGGTTCCAGACGACAGGTTGCTTCTCGAAACGGACGCTCCCTACATGAATCCCGAACCTTTCCGCGGAAAGCCGTCGACACCCCTGGATATCGAGCGAACCTATCAGGTCGCGGCTTCCGTGCGCGACTGCGACGGCGCGAGCCTGTCGAGGCTCATACTGCGGAATATGGAGAGAATCCTGTCCATCAAAAAGTGATTGAGAAAGCCGTCCTGGCGCTATGCCTGCTCGTACTATCATCCCGCTTACCCATCGCGGCGATTACGTCCAAAATGCCGGCCTTTATGAAGCCGGTAGCCGGGAACGCTGCTTCGAGGGTCGTTACACCGTT
>SPCK01000159.1 GCA_004525355.1 Spirochaetales bacterium | reverse complement strand
GCCTGGAGCCTGAACTGCACCGCGTTGATGCCGCCGAAGATCAGCGCGCCGGTGATAGCCCGTGCGGGATTCCACATCGAGAAGATCACGAGGGCGATGACGATCCAGCCGCGACCGCCGGTAATGTTCTCCGACCATCCGGGGGTGTACGCCAGGGCCAGGTGGGCGCCGCCGAGTGCTGTCAGCATGCCGCCGAAAATCGTGTAGCCGTATTTGGCCCGGTTGACATTGACGCCCATCGCGTCGGCCGTGCGGGGATTCTCGCCTATGGCGCGGAGGGACAGCCCGTTTTTTGTTCGGTACAGGTAGAACCAGGCCAGCGGTATCAGGATGTAGATTCCCCAGGTAAAGATGTCCTGGTTGAAAATAGCGCCGAGTATCGGAATGTTGTTGAGGCTGCCCACATCGATAGGAGCAAAGCGCGGGCCGGTCAGACCGGTGAGGTAGTAGCCGTTGGAAGCCGGTCCCAGTCGCTGGCCAAGGAAGCTGGCGAAGCCGGTGCCGAAAAGTGTTATCGACAGCCCGGAAACGACTTGGTTGGCCTTCATCGTCACCGAGAGGAAGGAATGGATCAGCGCCATGAGGCCGCCGACGCCCAACGCGACGACTATGGCGAGTGCGAGGTTGCCGGTATAGTACGCCGTCGCGAAACTCGAGACCGCGCCCATCAGCATGATTCCTTCGAGTCCGAGGTTGAGTATGCCTGCGCGCTCTGCAAAGGTCTCGCCTATCGTCGCGTATACGAGGCTGGTACCAGCGCGCAGGGTTATGGCCAAAAGAGAGGTAATCAGACCCATCACGCACCTCCCCTGGCGGATTCGCGGGCTTGCGTGCCCGTTATCTTCTTGATCCTGTATTCGGTAAACAACGATCCGGCCAGCATCGGGAACAGCATCATGCCCTGCATGAGAAGTCCCATCGACGACGGAAGGCCCATTACCATCTGCACCTGGTCACCCCCGACGAGTAGGCCGCCCATCAGTATAGCCACGAACGGTATGGCTATAGGATTGAGTTGGGCCATCCACGCGACAATTATGGCGGTGTAACCGTAGCCCAGAGACAGGCCTTGCTGGAGGCGTCGTGAAATGCCGGCGACCTCGCCCACACCAGCCAACCCGCAGAGCGCTCCTGACAGCAGCACCGCCAGGAGAATGTTTCGTTCCACCGATATGCCCTGATAGCGCGCGGCCCTGGGGCTGTTGCCGATAACCTTGAGCTCGAAGCCCCATCGAGTCCTGTTGAGGACGAACCATAGCACCGCGGCGGCAACCAGCGCGAGGTACAGGCCGATGTGCGCGCGGCCCGCTATTCTGGGGAACCAGGCCTCCCTGGGGAACATCTGGGTACCGGGAAAGCCGAATCCCTTCGGGTCCCGCCACGGGCCATAATACAGGAACTGTGAGATCAAAATGGCGACATAGTTGAGCATCAGCGTCACCAGCGTCTCGTCGACCTTGAGCCTGGTCTTGAGCAGGGCGGGGACGCCGGCCCAGAGCGCGCCTGCCGCGCAGCCCACAAGAATGAGCGTCGGCAGGAGGAGCGGTTCCGGAAGCCAGGGGCTCCAGTAGATGGCTACCCACGATGCCGCGACTCCAGCCAGCGTAAGCTGACCCTCGGCTCCGATATTCCAGAACTTCAGCTTGAATGCCAGCGCCACGCCCAAGCCCGTGAGCATCAAAGGTATCGCCTTTACCAGCGTCTCGGTGAGCGCGCGCCCCGAGCCGAAGGCACCCTTGAACATGGCCGCGAACGTTGAGAACGGGTCCGCTCCGAATGCGACAAGCAGTATGCCCGTAAGCACGAGCGACACGATGAACGAGATTATCGGTACGGCGACTATTGCCGTCTTCGAGACGGTCTTGCGCTTCTCGAACGCGAAGCTCATGAATTGGACTCCTTACCGGATGGCTGCACGCCCGCCATGAGCAGACCTATTTCCTCGGGATCTGCCCCTTCGGTCGGCATGACGCCTACCGCCCTGCCATCGTACAATACGGCGATGGTATCGGCCACGCTCAAGAGCTCGTCAATGTCCTCGGATACGAGGAGGACGCCCTTGCCGGTATCGCGCTGGGCGACCAGCTCCTTGCGGACCGATTCGGTGGCGCCGATATCAAGTCCTCGGGACGGATAGACGGCGATGAGTAGGCTCCCGCACGACTCGATCTCCCGCGCCAGGATCGTTTTCTGGATATTGCCGCCCGACAGGAACTTGATCCTCGTCTCGGGAGACGGCGTGGTGATGTTGAACTGGCCTATCATTTTCCTGGCGAACTCGAGTATCCGCTTCGGGAGGAGCATGATTCCCTTGGATATCGGCGCGGACCGATAATCCTTCATCGCCAGGTTGTTGGCTACGCTCATGTCGCCCACGGCACCGACCGCGATCCGGTCCTGCGGTATATGGCTGACGCCGCTCTTGATTATCTGGAGCGGGGTCTTGTTCGTGGAATCGACACAGTTGATCGAAATTCCGCCGGACTTGACCGGCCTGAGTCCGGTGACCACCTCGGACAATTCGCGCTGGCCGTTGCCCGCGACACCGGCGATTCCCAGAATCTCGCCCGTTCGCAACTGAAGCGACAGGTCGCGCAACGCCGGCAAGCCGCGCTCATCATCCGCGCAGACGTCCTTGAGTTCGAGCACCACGGCACCAGGTTTGAAAGGCGCCTTCTCGACGCGGAACAGTATTTCCCGGCCAACCATCATTCGGGCCAGGTCCTTGGGGTCGGTGTCCGCGGTCACCTTCTCGGCGACAACCTTGCCCTTGCGGAGCACCATTACGCGGTCGGAAAACGCGATGACCTCGTCCATTTTATGGGTGATGAAAACGGCGCTCTTGCCTTCGGCCTGCATGCGCTTGACGACGGCGTTGAGTTCCTTGGATTCCTGCGGGGTCAGTACCGCGGTCGGCTCGTCGAGTACGAGTATCTCGGCCTTGCGGTAGAGTTGCTTGAGAATCTCCACACGCTGCTGCTCGCCTACGGACAACTGCCAGATGTACGCGTCCGGGTCGACGGTCATGTTGTAGCGTTCTCCCAGCTCGAGTATCGATTGCCTGATGGCGGCCATGTCCGGGATGAACGCGAGGCTGGGCATGCCGAGTACGACGTTCTCGGCGACGGTCATCGTATCGACCAGCATGAAATTCTGGTGAACCATGCCGATGCCCAGGTCGGCCGCGTCGCGCGGAGAGCGTATATCAGCCTTGATGCCGCGGACAAAGACGTCACCCGAGTCTTGCCGGTACAGTCCGCAGAGAATATTCATGAGCGTACTTTTACCGGCGCCGTTCTCGCCCAACAAGGCGAGGACTTCGCCGCGCTCAAGCCGGAGGTTAATATCGTCGGAAGCCTGGACGCCGGGGAAGCTTTTACAAATCCCTCGCATCTCGACGAGCGAGGCTTCGCTTGCGGTTTCATTCATCATGGATGCCTTTGAATGGGATTTTTTGCCGTGCCGGAAATTTCGTCGGAAGACAGGGCGCTCCCCCGTCTGAACGGAGGGCGCCTTTATCACGGTTTACTGGACTTTTCCTACTACGCCTTCAACGAGCCAGTCGAAGGAAAGCAGGTCGCCATCGGACATCTTTACGCCGTCGTTGACGCGAAGCTTGCCGGTATTGTCCTTGATCGGGCCGGTAAACACGTCCCAGGAACCGGAAACGATCTTGTCCTTCTGGGCGAGCACGAGATCGCGAACGTCCTGCATGACCAGCGGGCTGAAGTCCGCCAGGTGCACCACGTCAGCGTTGAGGCCTTCCCAGTACTGGTCGCTCTTCCAGGTGCCTTCCATGCCCTTGCGTACCGTATCAACGTAGTAGACGCCCCAGTTCCATACCGGGCTCGTCAGCACGGAATCGCCGACGAACTTGCGCATATCGGAGTCATAGCCGATGGAGAACTTACCGCGTTCCTGGGCTGCCTTCTGCGGCTCGACGGTATCCTGGTGCTGGGTGATGATGTCGGCGCCGGCATCAAGTAGGGCCACGGCTGCCTCGCGCTCCTTGACCGGGTCGTACCAGGTATTTGTCCAGACGACGCGGACCTGCACCTTCGGGTTCACGGAGCGGGCGCCGAGCGTGAACGCATTGATGCCGCGGACGACCTCGGGGATCGGGAACGCGCCCGGGTACCCGATGATATTGGACTTGGTCATCTTGCCGGCCACGATACCCGAAAGGTAGCGGGCCTGGTAGATCCTGCCGAAGTACGTGGACATGTTCTCCGAGGTCTTGTAGCCGGAGCAATGGACGAACTTGACCTTGGGGAACTCGGCGGCGACTTCGGCCATCGGATCCATGTAGCCGAACGAGGTGGCGAATATCATGTCGTAGCCATCCTGTGCGTACTGACGGATGATGCGCGTGGCGTCCGGGCCCTCAGGCACGTTCTCTATGAAGACGGTCTTGACCTTGTCGCCGAAAGCGGTATCGATGGCCTGCCTGCCGATATCATGCTCGTGAGTCCAGCCGAGATCACCAGGTACACCGATATATATAAAGGCGACCTTGTACGGGGCGGCTTCGGGGATCGCGACCGGTTCGGCTTTCTTTGTGCATCCTGAAATCGCAAGCGCGACCAAGAGGATGCCGATTACTGTCAGTCCCTTTTTCATTGGTTCTCTCCTTATAACAATTCATGATCAGAGTTCCGGCCAACCACTTGAACCGAATACTACGGACTATTAGTAAACATCGCACCCACCCCATCTGTCAAACGGTTTCGGAAGATAGCTTCGCATGCGACTATGGCCCGGTCCATTTCTTCCGGTCTCTTGCCTGGAACGACTCTTTGGACTAGCATAGAAGGCATGGACGGGCCCGAAGACTGGAAGGAACTGGATCGCAAAGCACTTGCTTCCTGCAAGATATTCCAGATCAGCGCAAGCGAGCGCGAGGCATCCGACGGGAGGCATGGCATCTTCTACGTAGTCGATGCGCCCGATTGGGCCGGGGTGATTCCCGTCGTGGATACTCCCGATGGCCGCAAGTTCGTGATGATACGCCAGTACCGGCACGGTACGCAGCACGTGTCCATCGAGTTTCCCGGAGGCATAGTGGAGCCAGGCGAGGATCCAGCCGTGGCGGTGGCCCGCGAGCTCCTGGAAGAAACGGGCTACCGCGCCAACTTGGTCGTCCCCCTGGGCGTACTGTCGCCGAATCCCGCGTTCATGACCAACAGCTTCCAAGCCTATGTAGCCGAAGGCTGCGTCCTCGAACGCCCGCAATGCCTCGATGACAACGAGGAAATCGAGGTCCTGCTCATACCCGAACGGGAAGCTATCGATCTGGTCGGCGGCGAGGACTACGGCCATGCGCTCATGACCGCTGCGCTCTTCTTCTATACGCGCTATCGGGGCTTCAGCTCCTGACGCTTCACTCCCGTCCCCGTCCTACTCCCCCGCGATCGGGTTCATGAGTGTGCCAATACCTTCGATTTCCACCTCGCAGACGTCGCCGCTTTTCATGAACAGGGGCGGCTTCCTGGAATAGCCGACGCCGGACGGGGTGCCGGTGATGATGATATCTCCAGGCTCCAGGGTCATGGCCTCGCTCAATAGGGACACGAGCGAGGCGACCCCGAACACCATGTC